>JACQDT010000030.1 GCA_016200965.1 Candidatus Azambacteria bacterium
ACAGGCGGTGAAGTGGTAGACCAATATTATATACAGTATTCGCTTTACTTGCTTAGTATAATAAGTTATAATCGGATTATAACTTATTATATGGAATTACCCCGTTTCTTGCTTGCAAAGATGTATTGTGTGAAGAAGAAATCCGTTCCAGAGATCGCACGGATTCTTAAGTGTTCTGAACATAAAGTTAACTATTGGTTAGCAAGATACGGTATTCAGAAACGATCGATTAGCGAAGCGATCTATACAAAATATCATCCGAAAGGCGACCCATTTTTAGTAAAAGAGCGGTTCAGTAAAAAAGAATTAAAGTTGTTGGGATTGGGATTGGGATTATATTGGGGTGAGGGGAATAAAAAGAATAAAGTATCCATAAGATTAGGGAATACCGATCCCCGACTTGTCAGAACTTTTATTGATTTTCTCGTAAAGATTTGCGGGGTGAAAAAGAAAGATATAGGATTTAATCTGCTTATTTTTAGTGATATCAATCCTACCATTGCAAAAATGTTTTGGGTGCGCGCATTGGATATCAGATCACAACAAATAAGAAGTAAAGTTACGGTTATAAAATCAGGCAGTATCGGGACATATAGACAAAAAGCAAAATATGGAGTATTAATACTTGAGTATCATAACCGTAAGCTCCGAGATATTATATGTGGAATGATTGAAAAATTATAAGTATGCCGTTGTAGCTCAGTGGTAGAGCAACTCCATGGTGGGGCATTTGTGTTCCCTGCCCATCGCCGGAGAAATCCGACGATGAATCCCGAATTACGGTTAAAGACCAATGCCGGGTCAAGACCGTGGCGATACATTCGCCCGAACGACTGACAAGGGGCGCTGTACCAGCGATGGTGTGCGCAAGATACAGTCTAATCCTCTCGTATAAGGCGACACGAGATAAGGAGGGGTATAAATGAAGGAGTAGGTCGTCGGTTCAATCCCGACCAACGGCTCCATAACAAATAATAAAATAAAAAAATATGTCACAAGACAGTATCGTCAAAGTACAATGCTTGGTATGCAAGAATGTGAATTACTGGACGTCGAAGAATAAAAAGCTGGTGACGCGCAAGCTTGAATTTTCCAAATTCTGCAAGCATTGCCGCAAGCACACCACGCACAAAGAAACGAAGAAATAGCTTCGGTTCCCAACCTCTCACTTGCTTTTCTGTTATACTTGGTACATGGGAGTGTCGTCCAACGGCAGGACTCTGGTCTCCAAAACCAGGTATCCAGGTTCGAATCCTGGCACTCCCGCATGGTCCTTGACTAAGATTATTGCTTGTGCTATCTTGTGTTTCATATGACAACTAATATAAAAATAGAGGATCTTCCAAAATATGTGGCAGTGCTTCTAGCCGTGTTGCCCGTGCGCCAAAAAGACGTTCTTCATAAGCGTTTCGGTTTAAAGGACGGAAGACGGAGAACGCTTGAAGAGATCGGCGACGAATACGGCATTACCCGCGAACGGGTCCGTCAGATTGAAAATGATGCCAAAGAGACCCTTGCCGAATCGGAGCGCATGGAAAAATTGGGAGGATTCTATGAAATACTCAAAGCGCATTTTCAGGAACACGGCGGCCTGCGCGCAGAACACAAATTATTTGACGAAGACCTCAAAAAGTTTTTCACAAGCGCGCTCAAGAAAGAAATCGCCCGCGCCTATTTGCATTTCTTGCTTGCCTTGCACGAGTCGTTCACGCGTCATCCCGAGACCGACGAATTCCATACGGCGTGGTCACTCGCGCATGTAGACCCTTCTTCGGTGAAGAAATCGCTTGGCGATCTCGTCCGCAAACTGGACGAACACCGCGAGCCGATTTCGCGCGAAGAACTTTTCAAGTGGTTTGCCGAGCTCACCGGGGAACAGCAGGCGCACGTGCTTGAATCGTATCTGGTGATGTCGAAACAAATAGGCGCGAACGTGTTTGGAGAATACGGCCTTTCCGATTGGCCGGAGATTTCTATGCGCGGCGTAAGAGACAAGGCGTATCTGGTCTTGAAAAAGCATGAGAAGCCCCTGCACTTCAGAGACATCGTTGAACGCATCAACGATGTGTTCAAAGAAGACAAGGAAGCGCATCCCCAGACGGTGCATAACGAGCTCATCAAGAACGAAAAGTTCGTATTGGTGGGGAGAGGAACGTATGCGTTGTCCGAATGGGGGTACAAGCCCGGGAAAGTCGCCGACGTGCTTGAGCGGGTGTTCAAAGACCATGCAAAACCGCTTTCCAAGGAAGAGGTGATTGCCGCGGTGCTAAAAGAGCGTAGCGTGAAGCCAAATACCATTTCGTTGAACTTGCAAAACAGAGCCCGTTTTGAGAGAATGAAAGATGGACGCTTTGTCCTTAAAGCATAGATGGCCTAAAACACCATTTCTGCCAGTATCTCTATGACCTCTCCGGCAGAACTGTATAGCGTTTTACAATTTTTCTTGAATTGGGGATGGATAATCACTCCGATTGTCCTTTTTTTCGTATGGCGGGATTTATGGCTCAAATGGGTCCAGAAAGAGCATTCCGCAACGCTCAATTGGGTGACGCTTGAGCTCAAAATACCGAATGTGGTGGAACGGACGCCCAAGGTAATGGAACAGGTGTTTGGCGGCCTGCACGGCATGAAGTCCAAGGTCAATTTAATTGAGAAGTGGTGGCAGGGAAAGTTTCAATACCACATTTCTTTGGAAATCGTCGGCCTTGAGGGGTCAGCGCATTTCTTCATCCATACGCCCGAGAAATACAAAAAAGTTATCCATTCGCAGATTTACGCCCAATACAAAGACGCGGAACTTTCCGAGGTGAAGGACTACACGATTCGATTGCCAGCCGACATTCCAAATGAGGAGTATGACATATGGGGCACCGAGCTTATGTTTACCAAAGATGACGCGTATCCGATACGGACGTACCGTTTCTTTGAAGAACCCTCCACCGAGAAAAAATACATTGACCCTCTTGCGTCGCTGGTTGAACTGCTTGGAGAGCTCGGACATGGCGAATACATATTTACGCAGTGTCTTATCCGTCCCGTAGGCACCGAGTGGCAAAAGGAAGGGCAGTATTTAATAGACAAACTCATAGGGAAAAAAGAAGCAAAGCGCCAATCCTCGGGCATTTTTGAGGAGGTGTTCCAATTTTTTTATGATCTTGCCATGGCGATATTTGCGCCGCCCAAAACCCCGCAAGAAGAAAAGGCGCAGGAAAAATCAACGCCCGAGACGCTCATGCAGCATCTTCCTCCCGGTATGAAAGACGTGGTGGCCGCGCTTGAGGAAAGCATCTCCAAGCACGGCTTTGAGTCGGTGATTCGGATCATGTATGTCGCGCGAAGGGATGTGTTTTCATCCGGCAATATCGCGGCGCTGATGGGTGCCTTCAAGCAGTTTTCCACCTATAACCTCAACGGGTTCAAGCCCAATGACAACGTCACAACTTCCATTGATTATTTCTTTAAAAAGACGAGGGAACTTCTGCGCGGCAAACGGCTGTATCAATGGATGCGCGAGCGTTCGTTTAAAGACATATGGTCCCGCAAACGAATGATCTTAAATACCGAAGAGCTCGCGACGGTGTATCATGTGCCGTCTGTGGTGCTTGAAGTGCCGACACTGGAAAAAATCATGGCAAAAAAATCAGAGCCGCCCGCAGGGTTGCTGACCATTTAGCATATTGAGCGTATGGATAACGACATTGTACCTTTTGCAAAAACAAATTTCAGGAATCATGACCGCGTCTTCGGGATAAAGACGTCGGACAGGCGCAACCACACATACGTGATAGGAAAGACGGGGACGGGCAAGACGACGCTATTGCGCAATATGATGATTGCCGACATTCTTGCCGGCCGCGGCGTGGCGGTGGTGGATCCGCACGGCGAATTCGCGGAAAGCGTGCTTGATTATGTGCCCGAGCACCGCATTGAAGACGTGGTGTATTTCAATCCGTCCGACCTCGATTTCCCCATCGCGTTCAACGCGGTGGAGAAAGTGGAGGCCAAGGAGCGGCATTTGGTGTCGTCCGGCCTTATTTCTATTTTCAAAAAAATATGGGCCGATTCGTGGGGGCCGCGCCTGGAATATGTGCTCCGCAACGCGATTTTAGCCCTGCTTGAACAGGAGGACAGCACGCTATTGGGTGTGATGCGCATTCTTTCCGATAAAGAATACCGCAAGAAGACGGTTGCCAATCTTACCGATCCGGTAGTGAAGCAATTCTGGACGGATGAATTCTCAAAATATTCCTCCAAGTTCGAGGTGGAGGCGGTGGCGCCCATTCAGAATAAGGTAGGGCAGTTCCTTACCAATCCCATGATCCGCAATATTGTCGGACAGCAGAAGTCCAGTATCAATATGCGGAGGGTAATGGACGAAGGGAAAATTCTTGTGATGAATCTTTCGAAAGGAAGGGTGGGCGAGGATTCCTCGGCGCTTATCGGCGCGATGCTTATCACGAAGATCCAGCAGGCGGCGATGTCCCGCGTGGACTTGGTGAAAGAAGAGGACCGGCCCGACTTTTATCTGTATGTGGACGAAGTGCAGAATTTCGCTACGGAATCATTCGCGGGAATCCTTTCCGAAGCGCGCAAATACCATTTAAACATGATTTTAGCCCACCAATACGTCGCTCAGCTGGGCGACGAAGTCAGGGACGCGGTGTTCGGGAATGTCGGTACGATGATCTCGTTCAGGATAGGAGCGGACGATGCGGAATTTTTTGAAAAAGAATTCGCTCCGGAAATCACCGCGCTTGACCTGGTGAACCTGCCCAACCAAAAAATATATCTGAAGCTGATGATTGACGGCATGACGTCCCGCGCATTTTCTGCAAATACCCTTCCCCCGATTCCGAAACCGGAAGTAACTTTTAGGGAGCGGATCATCGCGCGCTCGCGTGAAAAGTATGGCACGCCGCGCGATCGCGTGGAAGAGGTGATCCGCGATTGGAGCGCGCCCATCGCGCCGCTTGCGACATTTTTGCACAGCGCGGCGGCAAGCCAAGGAAACGCCGCCATCGCATCGTTTGATGCGGCTGAAAAGAAAGAAATAACTTTGCATGATGCAACCTGTGCCCGTTGCGGCGTGAAAATGCAGGTGCCGTTCGTTCCCGACCCAAGCCGCAATACCTTTTGCAGGGACTGTCTTCCTATCGTAAGGGAGAAATTCCCGGAAATGCTGAAAAAGAAAAACATCGCCCCTGCGGCAAAGCCGCGAGGCGAAGCAATGTCTTTAAGTCCTGCGCGCGATGCGCGGCAGCAAAATACTCATAAAGGCGCCACCGCTCCGCGGCAGCGCAGAGGGCCGGACGTGGAGGGTTTGCGCGAGATACTTTCAAAATCGCTTTCCGAAAAACCCGTTTCCGCGCCGGTTGTCAAAAACGAAATCGACCGCGCCATCACGGAGCATATGCAGAAATTCTGATTATAAAAATACGCCACTGATAGTGGCGTATTTTTATTTTCCTTTTTGTACTCTTGAGACGTATTCGCCCAGTTCGGTGTTGACGGTGATAATATCTCCTTCGCCCACAAAGAGGGGGACGTTCACGGTCGCGCCGGTTTCAAGGACCACGGGTTTCGTGCCGCCCTGCGCGGTATTGCCTTTGATGCCCGGAGGCGCTTCCTTGACGACAAAGTCCATTTTAATGGGGAGCGCGATATTGACGATGGTTCCCTGAAATTCGATCGCTTCGACAGGCATATTCGGTTTGAGATATTGCGCGACGTTCTCCCCGATGGTTTCCTTGGAAAGCTGGAATCGTTCCTTCGGATCATTTTGTTTGGCGAACCAGTATGCGTCGCGATGGTTATACAGGTATGTAATAGTGAGGTGAGCAAGGTCCGCTTCTTCAAATTTGTCGCTCGTGCGGAAATTCTGTGTGGTCACTCCGCCGGTGAACAGGTTTTTCATGCGCACCGTGGTGACACTGCCGCCGCGCCCAATGTGTTTATGCGTGACCTCAAGCACCGCGTAAGGTGTTTTTTCGTGGATGAACTCGGTGCCATTTTTGAGATCGGAAACAGACAGCATGCATTTCTTATTATTAATACCGCGTCAGCATAGCAAAAAGCCATATAGAAATCAACCCCATAGCGCTATAGATGGATGTAACACCTATTTTCATTTTACGTCTCTAATTACGTGGGGTTTTATTATAAAAATTTCTTTGTGTCGGTCATCGCGTGTATTGTGGCATTTGGCGGGTTTTTGTCGTCTGTGTATGCATTTGAGCGCGCCAAAACAGCCGATAAGGCAGTGCAACAGGAGCAATCAGTGCCAGCGCCCCAGAGACAATATGATGAACGCGCCGTGGTGCGCGTGCGGGAGATAATGCTTGCGGCGCGGCAGAATCTTCTTGAGGAGGAGAAGAAAAATGTCGCGGAGGCACAGCATAATCTGGAGCAAAGAATAACGGAATTCAAGGAGAAAATTGCGACCCAAAACAGGATTGCCAAAACGGCAAACCTCCCGCCAAAACGTCAATTGGCACAAACTTCTTTGTCTGCCGCGCCAGCCCTGCCGGTTATTCCATCGGTGAGCATTCCCATCGCTCCCATTGTGCTGGCAACGTTGCCGCCCATAAACCCGATCTCCATTCCACCGTTACCGAGTATTCCATCCCCGCCTGCGCCTTCCACGACAGTTGCTCCCATTGTGCCACCACCCCCACCACATACCACAACAAAGCCGCGCACCACGGTTTCTTAAGATAATATTAAAAATAACAAATTAACCATATGAAAAGCATATATCGGGCATCTGCTAAAATAGCCGTAGTAGCTCTGGTGGCGATTTTACTGCAGGGACTCGCGCCTTTTCCCATCCACGCCGAGGACGACGATGAATGGGAAGAACGCGAGTTTAAAGAGGAACATAAAACAAAACAACCCGTGGTTCAAGAGGAGCAGTCCGCGGCAATCTCCCCGTCTTCCGGTCCGTCGGCAGACCTTCAGGCGCAAGCCAGCCAGCAAGTCCAGTATCAGCAAGAGCTTGAGAGTCAGCGCGTTGCTTTGCAGGCGCGACAAGCTGCACTGGAAAATCAAAAACAGCAACAGCAGCAATTGCTCAATCAGCAAGATCAGGTTCAACAACAGCTTGATGCGCAAAAAGCCGAACTTGAAAAGCGTCAACAGCAGCTGACACAAGACGCGGAAGCGCTCGGCCGATTTGCCGATGCGTCCGTGAACACATGCGACACAGGCGGGAACCCCGCGCTTACTTCGGTCGGTCAGGATGTCGAAAAAATCGATCCCGCATTTTTCAATGATGCCGATAAAGACGGCATTCCTGACGCGCTCGATCCTCATCCAACAGAGAATGAAGCGGTATACGCCGTAAAAGATACGAATAAAAATGGCATCAGCGATGACCTCGAACGCGTTCACGCCGTTGCGTGGCGATAGCGTCATTATTGAGCGCACATTCGGCGCAATGGGGACGCATGTCACCATTGCGCTTTGTGCTATAGACAAAAGTGCCGCGGAGAATGACATATATGCCGCACAGGAGTCCATCAAGCTGTTTGAGTGTCGCTTCAGCAGGTTTCTTCCCGAAAGCGAGCTTTCGCATTTGAATAAAAGCGCAGGGAATCCGTATCATGCGAGCGGGGAAATGATCGATTTGCTTACTGTGGCGTGGCAATGGCACAGGGAAACAAAAGGCGTGTTTGATCCGAGTGTGATAGGCGCGCTTGAGAACCTTGGTTACGATAGAAGTTTGGATTTTGACAAGGGACCGGCGCGC
This sequence comes from Candidatus Azambacteria bacterium, assembly GCA_016200965.1. Taxonomy (GTDB): domain Bacteria; phylum Patescibacteriota; class Minisyncoccia; order GWC2-36-17; family WO2-46-25; genus JACQDT01. Next base: position 7,748 of record JACQDT010000030.1, read on the forward strand.
ACAGATGCAAATATTGTCTTTAACATGGGCGTGCATCAAGCGGTTTTTTCGCGGCGCGGACGCTTTGCGGATATGCGCATACATAAGAAAAGCGGAGACGTGGTTTTACCGCAGGGCTTGCGTATTGATTTTGGCGGCGTCGGGAAGGGATACATCGTGGACAAGATTGCGATGCGGCTTGCGCAAAAATACGATCATTTCTGGATTTCCGCAGGAGGGGATATGTATGTGAAAGGATGCGATCTTGCGGGAAAGCCATGGGAAGTCGGGGTGCAGGATCCGTTGCATCTGCAAAGCGATATAGGAAATGTTACAATGAAAGAGTTGTCTTTCATGGCAGTTGCGACTTCCGGAGTGATGAAAAGAAGGGGAGAAAAAGGTGGACTCAAATGGCATCATATCATTGATCCGAGAACCGGTTTTCCCGCTACGCAAGAAGTGATCGCGGTGACAGTGCTTGCGCGAACTACGGTTGAGGCGGACGTGTGCGCAAAAACCGCGTTGATTTTAGGGAAAGAAGCCGGTATGGCCTTTATTGAAAAGCGCGCAGGGTGTGCGGCCATCATGATCGACCAAGAAGGGAGAATAGCTTTTTCCAGCCGCATGAAAGGATTTTTTATACCTGTTATATGAGTAAGTGGATAGTATTATTTTTTGTGACGGGGGGGATATTCGCATTTTCCGCGTTTTCTTTTTCTGCGTCCGCGCAAGCGCCGCAGGATACGGTAGATTACCGTTCCTCGGTTCCCAAAGACAGCGATTTTGACGGTCTGACCGACCAAGGGGAGATCCAGCGTTTCAAAACCGATCCCGCAAAAGCCGATACTGACGGGGATGGATATTCCGACGGCGAGGAAATTTTGCTCGGGAGCGATCCGCTGGATGCTCAGGACCCCGCTCACTTCCTTTCTTTTGGGCGGGGTGAAGCGCAGCAGATCGTCCAAAAAGAGATTCCTTGGCCGTGGTATATCGCGCGCGCGACGGGACTTGAGGGGTACCTCCTGCTTTTTTTCATCACGGTGCTTGGCATCGGTTTATATACTCAGTTTATCTTTTCGGTATTTCGTTCCGAGAATGTGATGGTCTTTCACAAATATCTTTCCATGCTGACGTTCGTGGTGCTCATTGTGCACATCGTTGCGTTGCTGTTTGATACATTCATTCATTTCAAGGCGTATGAGGTGTTGGTGCCGTTCCTTTCGCATTACAAGAATGCATATGTCAGCATCGGTATTTTTGCGTTTTATCTTTTTGTAGTTATCCTTCTGACGTCGATCTTTCTGCGCGACATATATCCACGCTTCTGGCGGAAATTGCATTACATCGCTTATCCGCTATTCATCCTTTCTTTTATCCACGGGGTGTTTATAGGTACGGATACTGTGTCTTCACTTATGCAGGCGGTATATTGGGCGACTGGCGTCATCGGCGTAGCGCTTATCGGATACCGTATTGCGTATCCGTATTTGCAGAAAATGCATATATGCCGTATCACGAACATTTTCATGGAGACCAAAGACGTGGTGGTGGCGGAAATCGCGCGGGAAGATGGAAAAGAGTTTCCCGCGTTCAAGCCCGGCCAATACGCGGCGCTTGCCCTTCAGGGCGCCAACGGGAAAATGACGCGCAAGCATTATTTCTCGCTCGCCAATTCTCCCGCGGGCAATAAGGCCGTTATGCGTTTTGGCATCAAGGTGATGGGAAATTTCACGCAAAGCATTTCGCGGATGCGGATTGGCGACCCGCTGGCGTTTTGGGGGCCGTACGGGGATTTCATTTTCAAGGATACAAAAATGCGGCGCACCGTTTTTATCGCCGGCGGCATCGGCATCACTCCGTTCGTGAGCTCTTTTCGTTATGCGCTTGATAATAATTTACCGAACGATCTGATCCTTCTTTACAGCAATCGCACGCGGGAAACGGGGCCGCTTTTGAACGAGCTTATGCTCGTCGCGCAGAAAAATCCGCGCTTCAAAGCGTTTTTCTCCGTCTCGGACGAGCCAGACGCGCCGGACGGATTTTTAAAAGGAAGGGTTGATGAGCTTATGATCAGAAATTGCCTCGGAAACAATTTTGCCAAGACATACTTTTTTGTGTGCGGTCCACCGCCGTTCATGGATGCGGTCATACGCGCCCTGCGCAAAGCAGGGGTATCACAGCATTACATAAGAAAAGAATATTTCACCGCATACTGACGGCTGTTTCCGGGACCATTGATTTTCATGGTCGGCTGTATTATAAAGAAGATGCTGGTATATCATTGGAATCAAACTCTATGCCCAGTAATACAACTTCCAGCGTGTTCCTCTCTCCATGCCGCGTAGCGTATACTAAAAGCAAAAGCAGTATGTCCGTGTTGCCACTCATGCCAGTAAAAAGAAGAGCACGCGCATACCGCCCAATGCCTTATATACCTTATGAAAACACTACACAGTCACAGAATCATTAGTATGCGCTTCATAGAGTCCCGCCGGAAGGCGTTGGGCTCTGGAAGTTGATATACTGGGTATGGGAAAAAAGGAAATGAAAACGTTGATTTTTGGGAAAGGGTATCTTGGTTCTCTATTTGCTGAATCGGGATTGTTCGGCGAGGCCGTTTTAAGCGGCGCTGACATCACGCGGCTGGATGAGATCGAGCGGGATATCAAGCGCTATGCGCCCGACCTCGTTATCAATTGCGCGGGCAAGGCGAACCTTGAGTGGTGTCGCGACCATCCTTTGGGCGCGATTATGTCGAACGTTACGGGTCCGCTCAATATTTTAAAGGCGTGCGCGGAAAAAAATGTGTTCATGGTGCATCTGGGAAGCGGCTGTATTTTTGAAGGGGAAGGCAAGAATGGTGAAGGATTCCGTGAAGAAGACCCGCCCAACCCACTGGTTTTTTATACCTATACCAAAGCGCTCGCCGACGAGCTTTTGATGAAAGAAGGATATGGCAAGCTTCTGATTGTGCGCATCCGCCAGCCGTTTCATCACGCGCCGCATCCCCGCAATTTGATTACGAAAATTTTAAGCTATAACGAACTCATCACTTCCCCAAACTCAATGACGTATGTCCCCGATCTTTTGGCGACGGCGGAGTTTTTGGTGGCGCACGGGCATGGCGGAATTTTCCATGTGTGCAACAGCGGGACTATTTCTCCGTATGATCTTGCGGTCAAAGCCGCGCTATTATCGGGATTGAAAAAAGAATTTGTTCCCATTTCCAAACAAGAGCTTGATGAGGCGGATAAAAGAAATAAAAGAGAGAAGCGCGTTGATACGATATTGAACACCGATAAACTCGCCCGAACGGGGTTTCCTTTGAAGTCCGTGCATGAGCGGGCGGAAGAACTTGCGCGTTATCTTCTTAGCTGAACGGCGCCATGCCCCCAAAAAGCATTTGGCAGTACAAAAAGGCGCACATGGTGGGTATAAAAGGAGTGGGAATGACCGCGCTCGCGGAAATCCTGCTTAAAAATGGGGTCGTGCTCACCGGGTCTGACGTGAAAGATGAATTCATGACCGATGCGGTGCTTCTCGGTCTTGGCGTCGCGGTCGCTGATTTTGACGCCAGAAATATCAACGGCACCGGCGCCGTGATCCGTTCAAACGCGTACGGGCCGGATAATAGCGAAGTAAAAGCGGCGCACGATAGGGGACTGCCGCTTTTTTCGTATCCGGAAGTGGTTGCGGAATTATTCAATGCCCATTATGGCGTCGCGGTTGCGGGAAGCCACGGTAAAACGACCACCACAGCGATGCTTGCGCACATCTTGAAATTCGCGGGGAAAAACGTCACGGCGATCGTGGGCTCCAAAGCGCTCAACTGGGGGACCAGCGCGCTCGCGGGGGACTTGAGCGATGCGCGCGCTCCGTTTGTGCTTGAGGCGGACGAATACAAAGAAGCATTTTTGAATTATCATCCGCATGGAGCGATTATTGCAAATATTGACTATGATCATCCCGATTATTTCAAGAGCTCCCAAGAATATGAAAATGCATTCGCAAAATTTATTGCGCTTGTTCCCGCAGGCGGCTTTTTGGTTATAAATGGCGATGATGACGTATTGTATAAAATCGCTTCCCATGCGGTATGCAAAGTCATTGCGGTATCGGTGAAAACAGCGGAGTCCTTTCCGCTGCAGTTTCCGGGCGCGCACTATCTTTTTGATGCGAATCTGGCGTATCAGGCGGCTCTGCAATTGGGCGTGGACGGGAGCGTCGCGCGGGCAGCGCTTGCTGATTTCAAAGGGACGGCGCGGCGCATGGAATTGGTGGGCCAACGAAACGGCATGCTCGTGTTTGACGATTACGCGCATCACCCGACGGAGATTCGCGCGACGCTTGCCGCGCTGAAAGGGAAATATCCCGCAAAGAAAATAATCGCGATTTTTCAACCGCATACCTATTCGCGGACCAAAGCGCTTTTTGATGATTTCGGAAATGCGTTTTCCGATGCGGACAGGGTGGTGTTTGCCGACGTATATCCTTCGGCGCGCGAAACGAAGGAACACGCCGCAGGCGTGGATATAGAAAAAATGGCGCTCATCGCGCGAGAAGGAGGAACCGATGCGGTGTGCGTCAAAAATAAAGACGATATCCCCGATTATCTTAAAAAAATATTGGCGGATGAGAAAAACGCGGTGGTCGTAACGCTTGGCGCGGGCGACGTGTGGCAGGTGGCGCGGGAACTCATAAGATAGATGTGACATTGTAAGATTTCCAAGCGTTATTTACAACTTTCGTATGTTATTCCCCGCCAGCACTTTGTTAAGAAAAGTGTGCGGAGGCCAAGCGGGCAGGGTGTCCACCCCATCCTCCCTCAGTCCGTCAACCCGCTCGGGCATTCCAGC
>JACQDT010000029.1 GCA_016200965.1 Candidatus Azambacteria bacterium
CGCTCTCTGCGTTCGCGGGTTGACGGACTGAGGGAGGATGGGGTGGACACCCTGCCCGCTTGGCCTCCGCACACTTTTCTTAACAAAGTGCTGGCGGGGAATAACATACGAAAGTTGTAAATAACGCTTGGAAATCTTACACCTTATATCTGCAAAATTCCTTTTGTGAGCGCGATGATGCTGAAGGTAACGACTGCCGCTCCCACGCCGATGATGGCCCACAGCATCGTTTTGCGGGCAGTGGCCAGTTGCGTTGCGTTGTCGCGGGCGGTGATAAACAAAAATCCCGCGTAGAGTCCCATGACGACGGCGATGACGCCGACAAACCATGAGAACCAGTTGACCAGCGTTACTACGATAGCAGCAAGCGCGCTCGGCGTTACTTCCGTCCCTCCCGAATACCGTGTGCCCGTAATATCAGGGGTGGTCACATCTATCACGCCTAGCGAAGAACACGGCGCCCCGCCCGTTGGATATGGACATTGGGCGAGAGAAAAAGACGGAATCAGTACGGTAGTAATACTGAAAGCGAGCGCAATCGCACACAATGTCTTTCGCATCAAATCGTTCATTATGGTATGACGAGAATTGCCCACAAAATGGTTTTCTGCGCGGTCGCGATCTTTGCCGGCTCGCCCTGCGCGGTGATAAATAAAAGGCCGGCATAGAGCGCCATCACCACCGCGATTAAAGCGACAAACCACGAGAACCAGTTGACAAGCTGGATAATCGTATGTATCGGGTCCAGGGAGGTGATAACGCTGCTTTGCGTGCCAATAGTACTCCCCGAAATATCAGTGATGGTGCCTATCTGACTTTGGGGCTGTGTAAGCGTTATCTGCCCAAACACGAAAAGCGGCATACACACCGTCACTGCCACAAGCACCGGAAACATTTTTCGCATACAAGAAAATTATTACTTATTGCTTTTAGTATACTATAAAGCCAAAAAACATACAAACCGCTTGATTTACTTCTTCCTTAAAATGACTGCCGTCGCGTCTGTATATACCACGTCCCAATGATGAGCGGCGAGCCATTGATTCAAAAGAACCGGTTCCTCTCCCAGGGTAAGAAAATCGTTTATGCGTCGCATGAGTGCGCTGTTAAAGATGTTGCGGAGAAAAAACGGCGCATGCGCCCCCCACAACAGCGCGCTTGAGGGAGAAGAGGGATTGCTCACTATGACCAGATTCACTTTCCTTCGCTCGAGTACTTCCCGCCGCGCCGACTCGTCTTTCCCGTAGAAAACTTTTATGTAATCCTTCATTGCCGAATTTCCATCTCTGTCCGCCCAATGGGGCATACGGCCGTCAATGAATACTTTCATGTAGGGAGCGTGTTGTATAAAATATCCTCCCCATCCATACTCATTAAAAACCGTGATGCGTTTCCAGTCATCGTCTTTGAGCATTCGGTTCAAAACCCGAAGAAACCGATGACCGTAATAAAAAAGAGAATGGCGATACCCAAGAGTGCCCGTGCGGTTCTTTCGCCAAACGGCTTCTGTTGTTGTGCGAGTGCTACCTCATGTTTCAACCATGTGATCCCTGAAAAGATAAGGGGGTAGGACGCCGCGACAAATAACGGAAGATTTCTTGCGGATTTGAACGCGAGCACGAGAAAAAACAGGGTGACGCATAAAACGAGCGGCGAATATTTTTTGTAAAATCTCAACGCCAAGACCAGCACCACTCCCAAAAACACTAAGAGCGCGGGATCCAAATCGGACGGAAGCGGCTGCCATTCCATGATATATTTCGTCGTCTCCGGTGAAAAAAAGACGCGCACGATTTCCGCGTGTAACTTCCATCCGTAGGGATTCAAAAAGGTGCTCGCCGCGCTGAGAAGAAAGACAAAAAGAGGGAACACATACTCTACAATGGGAAGTTTTTTATTGTGCAATGCGGTGGAAAGAAAACCGGCGGCAATACAAAGCCCAAAAAGCACAAGCCCGGCAATAAACCCCGCATGGAGATTTGCCCACACAAAAAAAAGGAGCGGGAAACCCACAAGGTATGCTTTGTTTTCTTCCTCAAGAAAATATCTGCGCGATAGCTCAAACGTGATAAAAAAAAGCAAAAAGGATAACATCTGCGGTCTCACCCCAATGAAGGGTATGACCGATGCCGCTCCTAGAAGCACCGCCAGCGCTTGGCCAAGGCCCTGCGCCCGATTGATCCACACAAAAAACGGAATGAACGCGCATAAGGTAAACACAATGATAACCGCCCACCATACCTGATGCGCATGCATCCACCACATCCACGCGTCTACAAGCCATTCATGGTCTACCCACTCAAATCCGGGCATCGTGTGCGTATAGCGATCAACATGCGGTATGGTGCCCGTAGCTATGCTGTCTTGCCCAACTCTTACATGCCAACCCAAATCAGGATCGATTAATATGACGCTGATATAACCAAATCCCGCAAGGATAAGAACTCCTATGAATATTTTTATGGCGAGCATCATAAATATTCCTCATCATAAAGTAAAATAAAAAACATACAAGCCCCTTTTTAAAGGGGCTTGTAAAAAAACTGCGTACAATCGTTTACACGTTAAGGAGAGACCGCGAGATTGCGACGATACCGAATGCAAGCACCGCAACTGCAATACCGACGATGGCATAGAGCAAAATATTGCGCGCCGTTGAAACCTTTGCCGCATCACCGCCTGCGGTGATGAACAAAATACCCGCCCACAATCCCATGATGACCGCGAGCAAACCAACGAACCACGCGAGCCAGTTGACCAGACCGAGAATTGTATTGACCAGCGTAGTGGTGTTACTGATTCCCTGCTGGCCGAGCAAGTTGGGGTCCACGCCGCCTGTCGGCACGATGCCTCCTCCTGGGGCCTGCGCCAATGCAAGTCCCGCAAACGAGAATGCAAACGCGAATACCAACGCGAATGAAAGTACTTTTGTCATATATGTTTTTGTTGTTAGCGCTTCGACCTTTTGATACAGTTTACACGTTAAGGAGACAATACCGACGATAGCGTACAGCAAGATGTTGCGCGCTTTTGTCACCGTTTCCGCGTTGCCGCCTGCGGTGATGAACAAAATACCCGCGTACAGACCGGCAAGCACCGCAATCAAACCGACAAACCATGCTATCCAGTTGACGAGACCTACGATCGTTCCCACCAGCGTAGTGGTGTTACTGATTCCCTGCTGGCCGAGCAAGTTGGCGTCCACGCCGCCTGTCGGCACGATGCCTCCTCCGGGGGCCTGCGCGAGCGCGATGCCCGTGAAAGCAATCGCAAGCGCGAATACCATTACAAACGATGCAAATGTCTTCATACCATTCTGAATTACTTAGAATCATCTTAATTGCGACCTTTCGAGCTGAAATTCAACTCCCCCTTATAATAACAATATTACGCTCACATGTCCACAAAGCTATGCACAGTTTCCGATGCGGCGTTTATCCAAGAAACTGCCCCACCAAGGCGATAATGCTGAACGCGACGACCGATACGGCGATCCCGATAATGGTGAAAGAAAGCACCCGAGACGCCCGCGCAACCTGATCGGGCCTCCCGCCAGCCGTCATGTACAAAAATCCGGCGTACAGACCCATGACCACAGATGTTACGGCTACGAACCACGAAAACCAGTTCACCAAATTCACCAGCGCGCTGATAATTGTGCTGGTGACTATACTACTTGTACACGCAATACACGAACTCGGCGCGACGGAGGCACCGCCGAATATGTCAGAAATAAGCGACGCGATGCCCGGCGCGAGAATGAGCACCGCCACGCCGATAAGCATAAAAAAGAGCGCTTTTTTTGCGGTGGTCGCCTTTCCCGGGTCGCCGCCCGACACAAGAAATAAAAATCCGACCACGAGCGTCATCAGCACCGCAAGCGGCGGAAGCAATTGTTTAGAAATCAAATTCGTCACATTACACACGAAGCAAGAAAAATCCTGCGTGTCGGTGGGAGAATTAAACGATGGGATTGGTGTAGTTCCTCCCGTGACCGGATTGTTGCATATCCAATGCTTGTCAGTATCTTCAATGCACTTGGTAGGATACGCGCACGGATTTCCATTTGGATCACAGTCAAATATCCCCGGTGTGTTGGGAATGTGTGCCACCACGGGATGCGAAAACATACTCGTAGAAAGCAGGAGAAGAAAAAAAATGACAAATGATTTTCGCATCAGATTACGCATGTTATGTCGTCCCACGGCGAACTAAACGTGCTGTTGGCGAAAAACTGGAGCAACTCGTTCACAATGATCCACGCGCCGAATACGATAAGCAAGCCCCAGAGCGTGTTTTTGATGATTTTAAACCCGTCTTGCCGCAGACCCGGGTTCGCGCCCGAAATGAGTATTTTAAATCCGCCCACCGCGAACGCGAGCGCGGCAAGCACCGGCGCGGCGGTCCACATCAGAAAATGAAGAATGTTCTGCGCAAGCACAAAAATATGACAAAGCGTGCAAGGCTCTTCACCCGCAAGAGTGGTGTCTGGTTTATCATCAATATTTCTCCCACATGGTACCAACGGTTCGTGAGAAGCAAACACGCCAAAAGGAGAGGCGATGACAAGCGCAAGCAGTAATATAAGCAATGTTTTTTGTAAAGTAAGCATCAAAGATAGTATATCACTTGGCGCTTTAAATGTTTAAGATGGCTCTCGTAATTGCCACGATGCCGAAGGTGAGCACCGCCACGCCGACGCCGATGGTGGTGTACAACAGATACGATTTTGCCAAATTCAACCGCTTTTCGTCGCCCATCGCGGTAATATATAGATACGCCGCGCGCAGGCCGGAGAGCACCGCAAGCAGAGCGATGAGCCACGCCATCCAGGACAAGAGCGCGAGAATAATAGCGACCAGATCGCAGTGGCCCGCGGGCGTAACCGCCGTGCCGGTAAACGTATAGCCGAGCGTATTGCAGGAAGGATCCACAGGAGAAATGCCCCTGCAGTCACTGCATCCGCCAGGGGGCGGGGGCGGTATAAATTTGCATCCCGATAATAACGGATTCGTGGAACAATCATCGCAACTTCCCGTTCCCACATCGCACCCGAATCCAATTTCACAATTGTATCCGGTCGCGCAAGACCCGCCATTGTACGGGATCCTGCAATACCTAATGGCGTTAGGCGCTGTGTTTTGCTGGCATCCGACGTATTTCGTGTTATTGCCGGAAACCACAAGCGCGCTTGAAATATGATTGATTCCCAAACCGCCCGTGCTTGAAAACAGATTAGTCATCGCGTCAAACAATGTATCGCCGTTGGCCCATTTGCAGGTTGACGCCACGGCGGTTGTCAGCCCGAAATCCACCGTCGTGTCCACTGTCTGCTCGCCCGAGGGATAGGCGCCGTCGCACACGGGAGGCAAGCATCTGCCCAGCGTGCAGGACCATCCCGTGTCGCACTGCTTCCTTGACGTACATGGGGTGCCAACATCAAAACTGATGCGGCAGGATTGCTCCGTGCCAAGCACCGTTTCCTGACATTTCACATATTCCGTGTTCGTCCCTGCCGCCACCGGCACGCTAAACGCCTGATGGGACAAAAAGCCGGTGAGATTAAACAAGGTCATTCGCGCGAACGCCGCGTAGTAATCGGTTGAATATCCGCACGACGCGTTCACATCCGTCGTAAGACCCAAATCAACCTGCGCGGTGGTGTAAGGGAGCTTGCCCGACGGAGCCGCATTGGCGCAGGCGGGCGGTTCGCATCGGCCGCTGACGCATTGCGATCCGACGGCGCATTGGAAATCGGCATTGCACAAAGCGACGGAGAACGGAATGCGGCACACGGGACTGACTGTGTTAGGCGCCGCCAACTCCTCGCACCGGACATATTTTGTATCATTGCCAAGCACTAAAGAAGAACCTGCAAGAAACGAGGAATGCATGGTGCCACCGGTTACCGAAAACAACGTCATACCCAGACAGCTCGCCACGCTCGCGTTGCATGCCGCCGCATTGTCATACCCGCCGTAGACGCAGGTGGACGCCGCGCTGGTATCTAAGTCGATCGTGGTTCCTGTGGTAAGCGTGCTGTAGGGCAATGCCCCCTGCGGCTGGGCGTTGGCGCACACCGGCGCTTCGCAAAAGCCGTTGATACACGACCATCCCGCGTCACACTGCGCGCTTAACGTGCAGTCATCCCCCACCGTGAGCGATACCGCGCACGAACTGAAAATCGTTTTGGTGGCGGAGTCCTCGCATTTCACATACACCGTGTTGTAGCCGGTGAATAGGCCTGCGACGGAAGCGGAGTGATTCAGAGAATCGCTCGTGCTCAACGCGTCGGGCATGGCTGAAAACAAAATGTCAAGCGACGAATCAAACGGGCCGGACCGCAGTTCGTATCGGCACGAAGCATTTTGGGTCGTGCTTATGTTGACCGCCGCCGCTGTCGTACCATAGGACAATGTATGCGTCTTCGTGGTATCCACGCAGGAAAAACTTGACGCCACGCACGCGCCCGCGTCGCATAGCAAATCCCCCGCGCAGTCGGCGGATGTCGCGCACGTCGTCGTGCACGACAGGCCCGAGGCGCAGTCAAGGCCGGTCGCCGGATCGCACTGCGGATAGCAGGTGCCGTTGATGCATATATCCCCCACGGGGCAATCCGCGTTGGTGCG
>JACQDT010000032.1 GCA_016200965.1 Candidatus Azambacteria bacterium
CCGCTGACGGCGAGGTTTTGGCAGGCGGATTATACCAAAACCACCCAGCTCGCCTGCTTAAGAAGATTTCCTGACCGAAGGGAGCGCGGGAGCGAGCGGAGGCCGACGCCGAGCGCTGATTGTCTCGCTGGGAAAATCAGCGCGTCTTTTCGTGGGAAAGTGAAACCGCCGGATGTCTGAAACACAAAAAATTAATCCTACTTCCTAGAAAAATACCACTCGTAGATCTCGTGCGCGGCGGGAACCGCCACCGCCGACCCTTCGCCGCCGTTTTCGACTAAAATCACAAGCGCCATCTGCGGATTGTCATACGGCGCGAACGACGCAAACCACGCGTGCGCTTTCCCTGTTCCAAATTGCGCAGTGCCGGTTTTCCCCGCCACCGCAACGGGCAGATCCACAAGCCGACGCGCGGTGCCATTGGTCACCGTTTCGCGCAGGGCCCTGCGGACGACTTCAAGATACGTGTCGCTTACCACATGATCGCGCACTGTTTCGCTTGTGTGTTCAAAGACCGTTTTTTTGTCTTTATTAAAGACCTTCTTCACAAGAAACGGACGAATCAGCTTGCCGCCGTTTGCGATCATCGCATACCCCTGCGCGAGCTGAAGCGGCGACACCAGAAGGTTTCCCTGCCCGATGGACGTGTTGTACGTGTCACCGAGCGTCCACCTTTCTTTGAGCGTATCTTCTTTCCACTTTTTATCCGGCACAGTGCCCGCGCTTTCCGCGGGAAGGTCAACCTCGGTTTTTGCGCCGAAACCGAACGCGTTAAGATATTCCTTGATGCGGTCAATGCCAAGACCGTCAATGCCGCCATATCCTCCGCCGATGGTAAAAAAATAGGTATTTACCGATTCGGCTATGGCGCGCGTCACATTCACAAGTCCGTGCCCTCCTTCTTTCCAGTCCCGAAACACGGAAGTAACGTTCGGATCGTACGGGCTGTGAATCACGATGGCTCCGGTGCTCATGATTCTTGTCTCGGGAGTCACCACTTTTTCTTCAAGCGCGGCAAGCGCGAGAAAGGGCTTTATGGAAGATCCGGGCGGATACAGCCCGGAAACCGCTCTGTTAAAAAACGGCTGCGCGCGGTTTTGCTCTTCTTTTTCATACTCTCCCTGTAAAGACGGATCGGAGAACATATTGTTGTCGTACGAAGGCATGCTGACCAGCGCGAGTATTTCGCCCGTGTAGGGATCAAGAGCCACTGCCGCCACGCCCGTAGCCGTTGGAGTATTCGTAAGAGAGCGCGACAGCACTTCGGTGATTTTTTTCTGCAAAAGCGCGTCAACGGTGAGCATCGCGTTTTGTCCAGCGGCGTCTTCACGTATCTGTTTTTCCTTTTTCAGCCGCGCCGCCGCGTCCACTTCCCGTTTCAAAATACCGTTCGTCCCCCGCACGAGGGAATCATATGAAAACTCAACTCCCGATTTCCCTATATAATCAATCGTGGAAAGCGCCGGATTTTTTGCAAGGTCGTCTTTCGAGGTCCTGCCGACGTATCCGACAACCTGTGAAAAAAGTTTTCCATCGGGATACTGCCTCACCGCGTTTTTTTTCAGCTCAATGCCGGAAAAATCCGCAAGCCGTGTTTCCAAAAAAAGCGCGAGCTCGCGCGGGACATTTTCTTTCACCACCACTGGATTAATATCAGCAAGGTTGTACCGCCCAAATTGCGAAATGAGCGATCCGGTTTCAACACCCAAAAGATTTTCAAGTTCCTTTGCCATGCGTTCGCGCGGCCCCTTTTCCTTCGGCATGTCGGCCGGAACCGCCACGACGTCAAAGCTCGGTACATTTTCCACGAGCGGCGTCATGTATCTGTCGTATATGATGCCCCGCTCGGCGAGCAACGGATAATTTCTTGACTTGTTCGCCTCAGCAAGCGCGCCGTATACTTCGCCCTTTCCTACCTGTAAAAATACCGCTCGCGCCGCAAATATGCCGAACACAAGCGCCATAACAAACATCGCCACCCCGAAATTCCTCTTTTGGAACGGTGTTTCTATCTGAGTGTGCTCCAGTTGCTGGGCGGATATGCGGTCAAGCAACGTTTCCTCCGGTTCTATGGTCCACTTTTTTTCCGGCCGCTTTATGTAATAATCCATTTTCGTAAAGAATATAAAAGCACGCTGCCGGCAATATTGTACGCTACCGCGACCGCGGCGCCAAGAAGGGTTATCTGTACTTCAAAAGAGCCGGTTACTTTCAACAATATAAATACCATGAGAGAAAACCATACCGTCGCAAGCGCGACAAACACAATCAGGTGCGCCGCGTTTTCACGCGGAAACAACAACGCGCAAAAACCCAAAAACGCCATCGTCGCCGCGAGACCCAAAGAAAAAACGCCGAACGGCGCTCCGGACAATGCATCAAGCAAAACGCCCCCCACAAGAGCGGGCATTATCAATTCCATCCAACGGCCGTGAAAAAAAAACCATAGCACCAAAAGCACAAGCACGACATCAAGCGACGCGCCGTAAAACTCAAGGGAAGCGAACAGAGTCGCCTGAAGGACCGCCGCCGCAAAAAGCGCGAAGAATTTTTTCATCGGATGTAATCGCTTATCACAAACACCTGCGTTTCCGAAAAGCCCGCATACACCGGCCGCGCGTACGCCTGTTTGAAAATATCCCCCTCGCGCGAGACCACCTCTTTCACCCAGCCGACGGCAAGATTTTTCGGATACACGCCGTCAAGCCCCGACGTCACCATTAATTCTCCTTCGTCAAGAGGAGCGTTTTTTTCAATCAGCTCCATCAACAGCAGATTCCCCGCCGCGCCCGAAAGCACTCCGCTGGTATCACGTGCGGCGGACTTGACGCTCACTTTGTTTTCCTTGTCGGAAACGAGCATCACGCGCGAAAACCTGGCGTATGTTTTTGAGATTTTACCCGCAAGCGCGTTGCCCGGCCGCACCACCGGCATTCCTTCCGCCACGCCATCCTTCGTCCCTTTATCGATAAGTGCGAAAGACGATGCGGAAAGCGGATCGAAGCTCACCACGCGCGCCTCCAAAAGTGTGAGCGCCTTGGGAGATGATACTTGCAGTTGCTTCCGCAACAATTCGTTTTCCTTTTTAAGGTCTTCATATGCTCCCGCGATGCCAATGAGTTTTTGATTTTCTTCTTTTAACCGTTCGTTTTCCGCATACCCGTTTTTCATCTGCGCCATCGCTCCGAAAAATTCCGCAAACCGATCCGTTACCCACACCATCGCTCCGGTGAAAGGAGACAATGCCGCGAGCGCCGCATTCTCAAACGGCGCAGCGCCAAACACCATCCCGAAAAGAACAAGAAGCACTCCGAGTGCTCCCCCCCACAAAGATATGCGCGTTGTTCTATTCTTCATACTGCGACTTGACCAATATATCCGAAAATCGGTCAAGATTTTCCAGAATAATGCCGGTGCCTATTGCGACCGAGGTCAGCGGATCCTCGGCGATCCGCACGGGAATTTTGGTTTCTTTTTCAATAAGCGCATCAAGCCCGCGCAAAAGCGAACCGCCCCCGGTAAGGACGATGCCGTTTTTGATGAGATCCGACACCAGCTCCGGCGGGGTTACCTCAACGGCGGCCTTGATTGCTTCCACGAGCGTCGTGATGGAACGGGAAAGCGCGTCCCGTATCTCTTCATCGGTGACGGTTACCTCCTTGGGCAGGCCCGAAAGCAGGTCACGGCCGCGTAATACGTCTTCCATCTTTCCCGACTGAGGATGCGCCGAACCGATGGAAATCTTTATTTTCTCCGCCGCCATCTCGCCGATGAGCAGTTTGTACTCGTCCCGCACATAGCGCATGATGTCCTGATTCAGCTTGTCTCCCGCTATCTTCAGGTTTTTAGACACCACAACGCCGCCCAGCGACAACACGGCGATATCGGTCGTTCCGCCGCCGATATCCACCACCATATTTCCCGTTGCGTGTCCGATGGGAATCCGCGCGCCGATGGCCGCCGCGACCGGCTCTTCCACCAGATACACGTCCCGCGCGCCCGCGTTGCGCGCCGCGTCTTCCACCGCGCGCTTCTCCACCTCCGTTATCTGGGAAGGAATCCCTATCACCACGCGCGGGCGCGGCACGAACGTGAAGCCGTCCTTGTGCACTTTATTGATGAAAAACCTGAGCATCTGCTCTGTCACCTCAAAATCGGAGATCACGCCGTTCACGAGCGGCCGCGTCACCGCGATGTGCGTCGGCGTGCGGCCGATCATGCCTTTTGCTTCTTCGCCGATGTGTAAAATCTGGCCGGTTTTCTGATTGACCGCCACCACCGACGGCTCATTGATCACAATGCCCCGCCCGTGCACGTACACGAGAGTATTGGCGGTCCCCAGATCAATCCCCAAATCCTTTGAAAAATAACCGAAAAAACGGTCTATCATACCCAGTATATCAACTTTGACAGCGCACAAGCGCCTGCAAAAGCCGTGTATTATATCTTAATTTGGTAACAGTGTGACTCATGGTTTTCATTTGCCTCACGATGCAATCTTGCGTACACGCAAGATCAGTCAAAGTTGTATTACTGGGCATAATTCTTTTTCGATATCTTTTATCTTCACGATTTTCGCCGTTGCGCCGTTGCGCGGCTTTACCTCCGCGCTTTCCGCCGCGAGCGTTTTCTCCGATATGACTATGCGCACCGGCGCGCCGATGAGGTCGGCGTCGGCGAATTTCGCTCCCGCCGACGCGTCTCGGTCATCGTACAGCACCGTATAACGCTCCTGCAACTTTTGGTACAATTGTTCCGATGCTTGCGCGATGCGCTTTTGCATCGCGGCATCTTTCGACTGCATGGGAATAAGATGCAGGTCATACGGCGCGATCTCGCGCGGCCATACGATGCCCCGCTCGTCGTAATTGACCTCCGCCGCCGCGCCCATGAGGCGAGAAAGGCCCATGCCGTAGCATCCCATGATCATCGGTTTCTCCGTGCCGTCTTTGTCGGTGAAAAACGCCTTCATTACCGAAGAAAACTTCGTACCGAGCGTAAAGATGTTGCCTACCTCTATAGACCGTTCTTCGCCCAAAGCGTTACCGCACGAAGGGCATTGCTCTCCCGCCCTTTTCCCCGCGATCTCGCTGTTTTTCGCCCAATCGCACCTTGAGCATACTATTATGATATCTTCGCCGCCCGGCGTGCGGACCTGGAATTCATGCGATATTTCCTTGGAAAAAGAGCCCCCTGACGCTTCGGCCACCAGCACGGATACGCCGCACCGCTTGAAAATCTTCAGATACGCCTCTTTCACTTTTTCGTAATATGCTTTTCTATCTTCTTCCGTGGCGTGAAAACTGTACAAGTCCTTCATGATGAATTCCCTGCCGCGCAAAATGCCGGACTTGGCGCGGAGCTCGTCGCGGAACTTCGTCTGCATTTGATACAGATAAAAAGGAAGGTCCTTGTACGAAACAGTGCGGTTGCGCACAATGCCCGTGATCACTTCTTCGTGCGTGGCGCCCAGGGCGAACTCGCGGCCCTGCGCGTCTTTTATTTTATACAGCACGTCCATGCTCGCCCATCGTCCCGTTTCTTCCCATAGTTCTTTCGGCTGGAGCGCGGGCATCAACAGCTCGACTCCCCCGACCGCATCCATCTCCTCGCGGATGACGCGCTCTATTCTTTTTAACACCAAAAATCCAAGCGGCAAGAACGTGTACACTCCGCTTGCGAGCTTCTCTATGTACCCCCCGCGCAAAAGAAGCTTCGCGTTCACGCTCTGCTCGTCTTTGGGCGCCTCTTTTTTCGTCTGGATAAACGCGCGCGACTGCAACATGTCAACAGCGTATCAGGTATCGCACCGAGTTTCAACCCCGTAATACAACCCCGTACGATATGCTTCGCATCCGTACGGGACTCCGCTCCTGCCGTCGCTTCGCCTCTCGTGCAGTCGAGGCACAGCCCGGTAGTGAACGGAACGTTCTACTACTGGGTTGTGATATACGGGGTCAAGACATAAAAAAATCGCCCTACGCATCTTGAGATACGCAGGGCGAAGATTGAGGATTCAAGATTCCAAGGGACCGTTTCCCGAGGATCAAGAACCAGAGGACTTGCGAACGGCAAGGAAACGGTAAGAGGCACGCCAGACACTGCCCAACCAACGGAGGCTTAGGCTCCGCTTCGACCCGCTCCTGCGGAGATCCAACACATGGCGGTGGCCGCCGACCCTCGCAATAGAACCAAGAGCGACAACCAAACTCTTTCCGTCCCATCCGTCCCAGAGTAAGAACTCGTGGGAATTGGCGGCCTCATATCCTTCCGCCTGCATGCGTTTCACTGCTTCTTCGGAAGAAACGTTTTCTCCGAAGGGGAACTCCTTGTAGTCGTTCCACAGGCGATCGGGGATCGGGAACCGCTCGTCGGTGATGTCTGGGTTAACCCAGTCAAAGTTGCGGGCTTTGATGAGCTCAGAGAGCTTGGTAAAGGCGGATTTTGCCGCTTTGACTACCAGTTCGCCCGGCATAAGTGCCTCATGCAGAACGCGGGTAAGGGACTCGCCGTTCATCTTCCACCCTTCCTGAATGTCAGGGTCAATGTCGCGAGGCAAGGCCCGCAGCACCGCCGCCTGAAACTCTATATAACCCCCGATCACCTGGGAAGTGGTTCCATGTTTTGACATGGCTGTTCCTCCTCTTGTTGTGGCTCGCTTCTCATCCCGCACCATGCGGGATACAGAGCTTGCCGTGGTTTATAAATCCGCAAGTAGTTATTTCCAAAGAACATATAACAAAAACACCATAGCATAAGCACCGTAGCGTTGTCAATACTCTATATACCATTATTATCCGATCGGAAAATAGTGGTAACCGCACTCTCTTAATGGAGCGCAAAACGATGTTTGAGATCAGAATCAATGTCTGTTTCTTTCACCGTCATGAACCGAACATACGGCCGCAGGTCAAAAACCTCTACGATACGATCAACCTCCTTCTTGCATTCGTAAGGAAACACGAACACGCTTTTCTGCATTGAGAGAAATCCGAGATGCTTTAATTTTTCCGCCAATGCTTTCCTTCCTTCCCGCAATCGCTCCGGAATATCAAAAAGCACTACGCGCCACAGCCCGTCCCATCGTGCGGGTTTTGGGATGGCGATGGTGTTAAGGTCATAGCGTGACGCGACTTTTTTTCCATTTTCGGTGAGTATCAGTTTCACTGTGCCATCTTTGTTTTCTTTATAACTGACGAGTTCTGACTGATGGAGGTTTTGCACCGCTTTACGCAGTGTTCGCTGTTCAATGTCTTTCCATGCTTGTGCGGATCACGAAAGACATTCTTTCTCATTTTGCAATTTTACTCCGATCGGAAGAAAAATGCAAAAAGAAAATAGCTACATCTTCCGTGCAGATCTAAAACAGCTTCATCACGTCGCGGACGGTCACGGCTATCATAAGCGCGATGAGCACCATGAAACCGACGGCATGCGCCACCTTTTCATAGCGCTGGCTCACGGGCGAGCCCTTGATGCCTTCAATGAGAAGGAACAAAAACCGTCCGCCGTCCAAAGCGGGAATGGGAAGCGCGTTGATGATGGCAAGGTTCAGCGAGATGATCGCCGCGAATTGGATCACGTACGAAAATCCGAGCTGGGTCACCTGGTAGGTTAGCGCGCCGATGCCCACGGGCCCGGAAATATCCGCTATCATTTTCCCGTGCGTGAACAGGCCCCACATGACCGTGCCGAACGTGGAAAGAAACAGCCACCCGAGCGAGAACGTCGTTTTGACGCCTTCAACGGGAGCGAGATACCACGGATAGGACACGATGCCCGTTTTGTCTATGACGACGCCAAGCGGCCCCTGACCCTCAAGCGTTTCCTTTCGCGGAGTAATTTTTTTCTCCATTATTTCTTTCCCGCGCGTGAGAACCACAACAATCTCTTCGCCTTTATGGGCCGCGACCGTATCCTGCAGGGTCTTTGTGTCCTCAATCGCCGTCTCCACCGCTCCCGCGCGAATCTGTTTCACCGCATCGCCTATTTTTATGCCCGCATGCTCTGCGGGAGAATTCGGTGCCACTTGAAGGACGGTCACCTTCACATCGCGAACCGCGTACGGTACGTTCTCGTCAACCACTTGCGGGAGTCCGTACCAAAATCCGAACGACAACAGCACTATCGCAGTCAAAAAATTCATCCCGACGCCGGCAAGTATCACCCCCATGCGCACCCACAGCGGCTTTGCTCCGAAACTATCCGGATCACCTGCGCCCACGTCCCCATCTTCGCCGTGGATTTTCACGAAACCGCCAAGCGGTACCCAGTTGACGGAATATTCTGTCCCGCCATATTTAACCGAAAACGCCTTCGGAGGAAATCCGATTCCAAATTCATCCACGCGGATACCCGATTTGCGCGCGACAAAAAAATGACCCCATTCGTGCAATAAGATGAGGGCTGCGAGCAATGCGACAAATATTACTATGGTAAAAAGAATCATATT
This sequence comes from Candidatus Azambacteria bacterium, assembly GCA_016200965.1. GTDB lineage: Bacteria > Patescibacteriota > Minisyncoccia > GWC2-36-17 > WO2-46-25 > JACQDT01. The sequence continues at coordinate 8,453 of JACQDT010000032.1, forward strand.
GAAATAACTCTACACGTGAAGGATTTCCTGTTCTTTTTTATCACGTATCATTTTTACTTTTTGCGTCTGATATTCGTCCACTATTTTTTGCACCTCCATTTTTGCCTTGAAAAAATCGTCTTCCCGCAGGATTTCGTCTTCTTTCATCTTCTGAACCTTTTTTACGGCGCTTTCCCTTTCCTGGCGGATGGCAACGCGGGTTTCTTCCGTTTTCTGGTCAAGCAGTTTGATGAGGCCCGCCCGCCGTTCCTGGGTCAGTGAAGGCATGTTCAGCCGCACAAGATTTTTGTCCACTATTGGCATGATACCGAGCGAGGACTGCATGATCGCTTTTTGGATCGGCTCAAGCGCGTTTTTGTCCCACGGCTCTATGACAAGCGTCTGCGCAGACGGCGCGGAAATGGATGCGACCTGTATCAAAGGGAGCGTCTGCCCATAGTACTCCACTTTTATTCCTTCTACCAGCGCGGGACTGGCGCGGCCTGTGCGCAAAGAAGCAATCTCGTTCTTGAAATGTTCAATCGTCCTCTCCATCTTCGCCCGCATATCCTTGATGACTTCTTGATACATAGAAATATGATTCGCGTTATCTCTTTTTGGGAACCCTCATCCCTAAAAACATGTTCTGGGGATCATTCGGGTCAATGACGATAGTGCTTACGCGCTTTGTCGTGTTGAGCTTCTGCACGCTCCAGTTGATCCCGCCGTCGTCGGACATATACATAAGCGCGCCGACGCCCACATGCACATTGAACGTATCGCGCGGATTCACCGCAACCGCGTCAACCGGAAGGGCATTGGGCGGAATCAGTATATTCATGAACTTCCATGTACTCCCCCTGTTTTCCGATTTCACCAAACCGTTGGCAAGCGCAAGATACAGCGTGTTTTGGTTTTGCGGGTCAGTCCTGAACATGGTGACACTGCTGTTGGCCGAAATGCGGGAAAGCTCGCTTGAAAACCCTTTCCAGGTGCGCCCGCCGTCCTGCGAGCGGAAAAGTCCTCTCCCATTGGCAACTGCGTACATCTCCGACGGCGTCGCTTGATTGACGGCGATATCGGTGACGGGGCCCGTCAGCCATTCCAG
>JACQDT010000031.1 GCA_016200965.1 Candidatus Azambacteria bacterium
ATACACCGTGGTTCCAAATTTACAAAGGACCTTTCATTTACGATTACAAAAAATAGAAAAAGCGTTAAAACCCGAGGCGCCGCGCAATGATGTCCGCAAGCGATTCTTCTTCTTCTTTTTCCGCCACGCTGTTTGCCAAAAATATTTCGCGGAGTTCCAAAGGATCGGCGTTCCCGAGGGGGATAATGACCTTCGGGACAAAACGCGCCTTATGGATGAGAATAAGGTCTTTCACCGGCGGTTCGTACAAAACCCAAAACGAAGCGAGTGCGGAGTAAAGAGTCAATTTGTCGTTTACCCTGATACCGCGCGCATCGGCGACCACGGTAATGACGTCCGGCTTCTTGTTCGCATACATATACATAATGACGGCGAAAAGCAGAATGGTTGCGGCGCCAAAGATGTTTTTTAAAATAAGCAAGCTCACAAAAAGACCTGCCGCGACGATGCCCGCGATGAGAAACCACTGTAGCTCTTTTTCATAAAACGCGAATTCCTCCGTTTGCCAGCTTAACTCGCCTTCTTTTTGATATGGCGGCGATGCGGAGATTTGTTTGCTCGCATTCCTTAAATTAAGCGTCTCATCCATATCGATATAGTAGCGTATCGGAGCCTATTTTCCAAATCTGCGCTGGGTGTCCGAGTATCGTTTTATGGCCTGCGTGAATTCTTCGCTGGAGAGGTCGGGCCACAGTGTTTCTGTGAAATACAGCATCGCTTCCGCGACATCCCACATCATAAACCCCGCAGACCAATGCGGCTCGCCTCCCGTGCGGACAACCAAATCAACCGGCGGCAGTTCCTTCGTCCACAAATGGTTTTTAATCGTGCGCTCATCCACAGCGGACCCGCGCGGCATTTCTTTTATCGCTTTCAGCATTTCGTCTGTGCCGCTGTAGGCCATGAGAAAAGTAAGGTGATGTTTCGCGTTGTCTTTCGTGTTTTCTACAACCTCCCGCATCGGTTTTTTCGTGCCCTCGGGAAATAGTTCTTCCCATCTGCCGAAAATCCGTACTCTCACCCCGCGTTTTTTCAGATCTTTGCTTTTGGCGAGCTTCGCAAATTGTTTTTTAAATACATCAAACAAAAATGCCACTTCTTTTTGTGGTCGCTTGGTTACATTTGAAACGGACGAGCCCCACACGGTGACGGCGGGTATGTTCATGTCAAGAGCCGTTTTCAAAACGCGCTCCATGGCTTTGGCGCCTTTTGTATGTCCCAAAAAAGAGGGGAGACCCTCTTTTTTCGCCCAGCGCCGGTTGCCGTCGGGGATGATAGCGATGTGTTTCGGAAGGTGCATCACAAAATAATATCAGATGTTTGATTATTATGACAACCCCCCCGTGACTTTCCAGTTTTGTTGGAGAAAAAATGCCGCCTCGTGAAAAAAACGAGGCGGCAGAGACCCGGAGCCGTCATGCAAAATTGGATTTACCTTTTAACGAACACAAGAGGAGTATATCGCTTTCGTACTCCCACCCCTTGTTTTTTTGCTGGATGCGCGCCCCGATTGAGGAGAATGACCGGGTCAATGATTTCTCCGCAAGCCGAGCATTTCCACCCGAAGAAATTGAACTGGCTTATATCACTGCGTACATCCTCAAGACGTACCTGGAACATTAAGCTCTCACATCGCGGACAATCCATAGCCCACCTCCTTTGTTGCGGATACGTTACCACAATAAAAAGAAAAAGCAAGACCCCGCACCACGAACTTATAGCAACGTGAACCAGATGGAAGCAGCGAGATCAACACCGCAAACAGGACGATGGGCGCAGTCCCGTACCGTACCGCAGGTTCTGATACGGGGCAAGACCGCCGCTGTTTTGCGCGAATCGTATTTTGCCTGAATCAGGAAAGATGTTTTGAAACGAGCTTGGTCATCTCAAACATGTTGACCACCGCTTTTCCGCCGAAGACCTTCTTGAGGTTCGCGTCGGCGTTGATATTTCTCTTATTTGCAGGATCCTGAAGGTTATGTTTCTTGATGTAGACCCAGAGGGCCTTCACCACTTCGGATCGCGGCATCGGACCTTTGCCGACTACGGCTGCGAGATCGGAACTGACAGTCAACGGCTTCATAAAAGCAGAATTTGCTTTTTGCATACTGTTATTGGTTATTAATTAAAGACCTTATTATAGTATAGCAGATATTAAAGATTGCAAGAAGGACTGTGTCGCGGGCGCGATATGTAGATTCTAAGCGGAGAGGGAGGGATTTGAACCCTCGAGGGGTTTTAAAGCCCCTGCCACGTTAGCAGTGTGGTGCTTTCGGCCGCTCAGCCACCTCTCCGCTTAGAACCCAAAGGCATTTGCAGTGTGCAGTATTCTTAGAACAGTTCGAACGGTTTTCGCCGCCGCAGGCGGCGAGGAAAGCCCCCCGCGAAATTCCAAAATCGCGGCTCCGCCGCACCGATGATAATTTCAAGTTTTTCTTTGGTGGCTGATTATTTTAGCTCGATTATCAAATTTCGCACTATGGTTGTTCCGATATTAATTATCTCATGAGAACCGGCATCTCTCATTCCCGTATGCCCGGTTTTGAGATCAAATTCCCCCGACTTTCCATCGGGAAAGTCTAATTTAACCTTTGCGTCATTCATCATATAGATAAAATAAGCATTGGGATGATTATGCATCGCAGCTTTTTCTCCGGGTTTCAATGTAACTTCAAGAACTCGTATCTTGTCATTTTCCAAAACCAATTTGTAGGCATTGGCTGCCGATTTTAAAACATCTAGTATATTTTTCATAGTTTCCTTGCTAGTTATTAATTAATAATTATTTTACCAATTCTTCCATTGGAACGCCTAACGCTTTGGCGGCAAATTATTTTTATTTCTCTTAAGGCAACGCTACTAAATCAAACAGATTACCGTACAAATCTTCAAACACCACTTCCTTGCCCCAAGGAACTTCCTTAGGCCGACCATGAAATTTAACACCATTCGTTTTCAATTCCTTGAAGTCCTGATCGATATTATTTGTATGAAGCGTGAGGAGGACGTGATTTGGCGCTTGCTTGCCAATTGCGACAATTTTTTCTGGCGTATCAGCCTTCACAAACACAATTGCAGTCTGGCTTTCTTGGTTTGGCACTACAGTTATCCAGCGAATACCTGGTCCAAAGGTATTATCACTGAGTTTAGTAAAACCAAGTTTTTTGGTATAAAAACTAAGCGCTTCGTCATAATCTTTGACCAATATTGTAATATGTCCAAATTGCGTAAGCATAGTTTTATTCATTTACTTTAGCAGATTTTCAATAGAAACACCAAATGCTTTGGCGATTTTGCTCACCACAAAAACCGATGGCTTTTTAATAACTCCCGTTTCAATCTTAGTAAGCGTCGTATAGGGCACATCTGCTTTACGAGCAAAATCGTCTTGGGATAACTCCAGCTTTTGCCTTAACTTCTTGATTTTTTGTCCCAGTTGATTACTTTCCATATGTTGATAACATAGAATTGTTGCTATATTCTGACTTCAGTATTATGCTAACAGATATGAGGATTTTATTCAATTTTTTAGGGAGTAAAAATTCTGTTGTGTGCGCATGGGAGGGCGGGGCAAACACAACTCCATATTTTCTTGCGGCGCATTTTGCTTTGCAAAATACAAATCCTGTCGGCGCGAAAAGCGAGGGCGCGGCGGAAGGGGGGCGTGGGGCGCCCCGAAGGAGTCGCTTCGCGACCCTACGGGGTAAAAATTCCGCCGCGCCCGAGCGTTCCGCCGGAGCGAAGCGGAGGCGGTCAGTTCCGTTCAAAAAATGTTCGAGCAGAGTTGTATAATTCCACCAATATCAAACTTTCCGATTTTTTCCCGACCGATTCGGCCGCGCGAAGCGCGGAAAGGTATGGAAACACTGGCTCGCCGCGCACGGCGCGGCTCGCCAAGCGCAGGTTCGAAACCCCTTGCGATTTTAAGTATTTGCTTTGCCCAATAAAACTATGAATGAACAACATAAATTTTTCCTATACGCCCGCAAGTCCACCGATGTGGAGGACAAGCAGGTTTTGTCTATCGAAGCGCAGATCACAGAATTGCGCGCCTTTGCCAAGCAAAATGACCTCGCCATTGTTGAGGAATTGACGGAGAAGCAAAGTGCCAAAATTCCGGGCCGTCCGATATTTGGCGAAATGTTGAAAAGAATTGAGCATGGCGAGGCGGACGGAATTTTGGCTTGGCACCCCGACAGGTTGGCGCGCAATTCTGTAGATGGTGGACAAATAATCTACCTCATTGATTGCGGGCGTATTGCGGCGTTGAAGTTTCCAACGCTATGGTTTGAAAATACGCCGCAAGGAAAATTTATGTTGAGCATTGTCTTTGGGCAAAGCAAATACTATGTGGATTCTCTTTCCGAAAACACCAAGCGCGGTTTGCGCCAAAAAGTGAAGCGCGGAGAATATCCCGGCCCCGCGCCCATCGGCTACATCAACGACGGCCGCACCAAAACGGTGGTAGTGGACAAAAAGAAAGCAAAAGTTATTCGCGGGGCCTTTGAGCTATATGCCGAGGGCAATTCGCGGTTAGAGGATATTTCAAACTTTTTGGCGCAACGCGGGATTATGTCCCGCGGCGGAAAGAGAATCCACAAGACGAGGGCGACTTTTATCCTTTCCAATCCGTTCTACACTGGGTTATTCAAATACAGTGGCGAGCTCCACGAAGGAAAATACGAGCCAATCATCACAAAGAAACTTTTTGACACGGCGCAAGAGATATTACGCCAACGAGGAAAACCGAGGCATAAGCAAAAGAACGAACCCCAAGCATTTTGCGGTCTCATCTCTTGCGCCGAATGCGGCATGATGATAACTGCCGAAAAACAGAAAGGGCATATTTACTATCGGTATACAAAAAAGAAACTAAAGTGCGCTCAACCTTATGTGCGCGAGGAAGAATTGGATCGGCAGTTATCATCTCTCATTAAAAAAGTTTCTTTGCGTGCGGATTGGGCGGAAAAACTTTTGGCAATGGCGGAAACCGACAAAGATAAATCCGCCCAATCCGCTTCTGCTTTTGTTTAGGAAAGCCAAAACAAAATCCGCGCCATAAATCGAAAACTCCAGCGACTTCTCGACGGCTATTTAGAGCAAGACATTGAGCGCGAAATCTACCGAGAACAAAAAGCGGTTTTACTTTCCGAAAAGAAGTCGCTGGACGAGAAAATGGCGCGGATTGAACAAAAGCAGAATGATTGGCTCGAACCGATGAAAGAATGGATAAAAGTCGCTTCAAACCTCGTCAAAATCGCAAGGGGTTTCGAACCTGCGCTTGGCGAGCCGCGCTGTGCGCGGCGAGCCAGTGTTTCCATACCTTTCCGCGCTTCGCGCGGCCGAATCGGTCGGGCAAATTTCCGAAAGTCAGATTTTGGTGTGTCTTTACAGTTTGGCTCGAACTCATTTTATCCGAAATTCCTGAACGAAACCAGGCCAAGGAAGCCAGCCCGCCGCCGCTCGCTACCACTCGCCACCCAGCAAAAAAGTTTTCTCTGCATTTCTGATTTTGCGCGCGCGCGATATTTTCTTCTAAAAGGAAAAGAAAACTTTTTTGCTGGGTTCTGCTCTCAACGAGCAGGGCGGCGGGCTTGGCCTCTATTTTTTGCAAGAACACGGCGGAATTCCCCCCACACCCCCCTTCCGCCGTGTTCTTGCGGGGACGGACGGAATTTTCGGCGGCGACAAATTGAGAAAAAATAAATTTCATGTTAGTATGATAGTGCGAGTTTGCATCAACGCCCATACTTATACTATCATACTATGGAAAGTAAGAACAATAAACAAATTGGGGATAAAATAAAAGTCCTCCGAAACAAACAGGGATTGACGCAAGACGCGCTCGCGCGGAAATGCGATATTCCCTATACAACTCTGACCAAAATTGAGGCAAATGTAATCACCAAGCCGTCCATTCAAACAGTCGTAAAGATCGCCGCAGGGTTAGATGTTTCCATAGACGAACTTTTGAAATGATATGAAAAAAACAGATTTCACAAAAAAATTTCTAAATAAAATCGTCTGCGGTAGTGCCGTAGATGTAATGAAAGAAATACCGGACGGCTCGGTGCATTTGGTGATTACTTCGCCTCCCTACAATCTCAAAAATTCTACTGGCAATGGAATGAAAGACGGCCGTGGCGGAAAATGGGCAAATGCCGCCCTGCAAAACGGCTATTCGCACCACGATGATTGTATGCCTCACGACGAATATGTGAAATGGCAAAGAGATTGTTTAACTGAAATGATGAGGGTTATTTCGGATGACGGCGCGATTTTTTACAATCACAAATGGCGCGTGCAGGGCGGCTTATTGCAAGACCGTCAAGACATCGTTAGCGGTTTTCCAGTTCGTCAGGTCATCATTTGGAAACGGAAAGGCGGCCTAAATTTCAACGCCGGATATTTCTTGCCG
>JACQDT010000034.1 GCA_016200965.1 Candidatus Azambacteria bacterium
AGCCATTCCAGCACCTGCCAGGTCTCCCCGAAATCCTCGGACGCGAAAAATCCGCCCTGCGCCGTTCCGATGTATACTATATTACTAAATACCGGATGAATCGCAATAGCGTACACGGGATAATTCTCAAGCTGGGAAATATACGTCTGCGTGAACGAGACGCCGCCGTCTTCCGACTTCAAGAACACGCCGTATTTATTCTGGAATGCCGCAATATAAATGCGATTGACGTTTTTGGGGTCCTGCGCGACGCGATACACCGAGGCGTTGTCCGCCAAAATCCTGTTGCGGTCGTACAATTTCTCCCAGTTCTGGCCGTTGTTGACGCTTTTGTACAATCCGTCTCCTTCTGTGCCCGCGTAGAGAATGTTGGAGTCAAAATGATCAAGTACAAGATGCAATATGGTCACCGGAGGAATGTTTTTATCCGCATCGATTGCCACTTGCGGGAACCATATTTTCCCGCCGTCTATGGAGCGGAAGATGGTCGCATTTTCCACCGACACCGCCGTCTGCTGGCGTTGTTCGCTCAAGGCCTGAAACAACAGAAAAGAGGCGATACTGTCTTTCAGGATCGCCGGCGCGAATACGAGCATGATGCCCGCGAATATGGCTATAACAATAAGAAGCGCGACTGGTTTCATAACAATAACATTATATTTTCCAATGCCAATCTTCTGTTCACGCTCGTGGTGCGAAGGGCAAAATCAAGCCGCACCATTTCCGAGAGGATCGTTCCGATCCGGGCGGGCGAATAGCGCGCCTTCTTCAATACTTCCTTCATTTCGGAAAGAAAAAACTGATTTTCCACGAATTCCTCTTCGCCCTCCACCGCAAGAACGCTCAAATCCCTGTAAAACGAAACCCAATGAGAAAGCAGTTGTTCGCTTGCCGGCGAATCATCTTTGCTTAAACGTTCCGCTATGGCAAGCCGCTCTGCGATATCGGCGTGAATTATAACTGATAGAGTATAATACATCTCTTTTCTATTGTCAATACCCTTTTGGGGACCTTCAAAAAACCGTATTTTCTGCACCCGCGAGAGGATGGTTGGCATAATTATGCCGGGTTGCTCGGAAATGAGGATAAATACGCTGTGGGCAAACGGTTCTTCAAGCGCCTTTAAAAGCGCGCTTGATGCATGCTCGCCCATACGCTCAATGCCGTCAATGATAACCGCCTTTCCTTTGGCGAAATACGGTTCAAGCGACAAAAACCGCTGAATTGCACGCGCCTGCGATATGAAAATCTTCTCTTCACCCTCTGCCAACTCTATAAGAAGGATGTCTGGATTCACGCTATCCCTTCCGTGTCCGCTCACTATTTCGGCACACTCAAGCGCCGCCTCTCTCATCTTCTCGCGCGACCCTCCGAAAAACAGATACGCATGCCCGTGCGTCCCCTTTTTAAAATGTTCCTTGAGCGTTTCAAATTGGTTGTTTTGTAATTGCTTCATAAATGATCGGGAAGGCGGCATGAGCAGATTTTTGTGCGCCTCCCTCTTGAGTGCGCGAGCAGAAAGGCATTTTTGTTTGCTTCCCCGTTTTGGGTCCGGCAAGGCAAAAATGCCTTTCTGCTCGCGCACAGCCGAAGGTTCCCACTGCCAGCCCGATACAAAAATTGCTCATGCCGCCTTCTTTAACACTATTTCAAATATCGCTCTTTCGCAATGTTGTGCTCGCGGAGGGTCTTTGAAAATACCGTTTCTTTGTTCGGCTTGGACAGATAAAACAAATACTCCGATTCCGTCGGATACGCCGCCGCGCGGAGCGCCTGCAGGCCGGGATTAGAGATCGGCCCTTTGGGTAGCCCCTTATAACGGTACGTATTATAAAGCGAATCAACCGCGAGGTCGGCGGTCGTAAGGTCGCTTCTTCCTGTCGCGTACAACACCGTCGCATCAACCTGCAGGGGCATGCCAAGCGCGATTCTCTTCCATAGTATGCCCGAAACAATCCTCATGTCTGTTTCGGTGATCACTTCTTTTTCCAACAAAGAAGCCATAACGACCACATCAAACACGCGCTTGCCCTGGCGGCGGATTTCTTCCCGAAGTCCGGTATCAAGCTTTTTCCCAAAATTATCCAGCATCCGCTGGGCCACGGCGCGCGCAGTTGCACCGCGTTCAAAATAATACGTGTCGGGAAATACATATCCTTCCAAAGTTGCGTCCTGCGGCGCATCGCGCAGAAAATCGTACTGTTCGCTAAATTCTTTCACCGTAAAATCGGCGAGTCCCTTTCGTTCACCACCGAAAAAATCCGCCTTTTGTAATACCGCATCACTGTCGGACACGGTAAATCCTTCAGGAATGGTGATCGTCACCGTATCGCGAAACACGTTCCCGGCCGCCATCATGTCCGCTATCTCTTTGGGAGACATGCCGGAGCGGAGCGAATAATCCCCCGCCTGCAACGCTCCGCCAAGACCGCGCTCCCATACATACAAGGCAAAATAGAGTTCACCCGAAATGAATCGCTCTCTGCGCAAATTTCCCGCCACCCGATTCACGCTGTCTCCTTGTTTCACCGTGAATATTCTTGCATCGCGAGACGCACCGAAAAACGGCTTATACGCCTGCGCGCGCGCATAGAAATATCCCGCCGCGCCCGCAATAAGTACGGCACCCGCGAATATGCCCGCAAAAACAAAAAACGCCTTCGTTGCTTGGTTCATTTTTCTTATATTACCTCACGTGTTCCTTTCTGACAATGAAAGGTTGACAAGGAAATTGCGCGATGATACGTTGTGGGAAATAGCAACGAAAGAAGGACGTTAACATATACGGATTCTCACACAAAAGGAGGTTCCCATGCAAAAAATCGAGGATATGACGGAAGGGGCGGCGCCTGCGGACGAAAAAGAGAAAGGGGGCGGCGCTCCGGAAGAGCAACTGATTAAAATGTTCTTCAAGTCGCTTGATAAGGAGCTTCTGACCAAAGAAGAGGAAAGAAGGCTTGCCTATCTTGCCAAAAGCGGCGATGAGAAAGCGCGGGATGAACTGATCCGAAAAAATATCCTGCTTGTGATCAGCATCGCGAAAAAGCATCAGGGCCTCGGATTGTCTTTTTTAGATCTCATACAGGAAGGGACCCTCGGTCTCATGCGCGCAGTTGACAAATTTGATCCGGGCAAAGGATACAAGTTGTCCACCTACGCGTCATACTGGATCCGCCAGACCATCTGGCGGGCGCTATGGAATCAAGGAAAAATTGTACGGATTCCGGCGCACGCCCAAGAGCGTCTCTCTCAATGCCGCCGCGCTAGCGACAAAATCAGGCAACGACAATGCCGCGAGCCCAAACCGTCCGAAATCGCCAAGTTAACCTCCATGGAGCAGGAAAAAGTTCATTATCTGCTTTCTTTGGACGTCCACTCGCTCTCGCTGAATGCCCCGGTCGCCGGCGACGAATTTTCCGATTATGAATTCCAAGATTTTTTGGAGGATGCAACACAATTCAATCCGCTCGAGACATTGATGGCAAAAAGGGAGTTGCATCAAAGAGTACGACGTTTCAACAACATTCTCGCACGCCTGAACCCTCCCCCAAGATTGGTTAAGGAGGTCTTTTATCTAACGTTTTGGGAAGGGGAAAAACTGCAGAAGATCGGCGACAGAGTGGGATTGACACGAGAACGGATACGTCAAATGAAGGCGCAGGCGCTCAAGAAGATGCTGAAAACGCAGGAATGGGAAATAAGAAAGTTTGTTGAAAGCATCCGTCAGCTCGAGGATTTGACGGGAGAAAAAGCACAGATACAATTATATATGTGATAAATCGGAGGCCGAGGGAAACAACCCCTCGGCCTCTTCTTTTATCTATTTTTTTTACGGGAAACAACGCCCAACGCCTTTTGTGCGGCGGCGCGGTAATTGCAAAAATCGCAATCGGGCGTTCCCTTCGGGGGCGTATCGCTCATCAAACATTTACGGGCTAACGACAATGTTTTTTTCACCCATGCATCCGAACCGGTATAGGAAAGAATCTGCACGTCGAATTCAAGCTTGCCGTCAAAGGCCGCTTTGTCCTTCAGCGCGTTCACGTACACGAAATAGCCGGTGTCGGAAACGGTAAATCCGTTTTTGCGGAACAGCCATTGATAGATTTCCATCTGCCGCTTGTACCCCTGCCGATATTCGGCATCAAGCGTGATAGGACTTTCCGTACTGGTCGCTTTATAGTCAACTATCATGAGCTCTCCTTTTTTGTTGACCCATACGTCGTCAATCGCGCCGGTCACGATGAAATTGGCCGGCGCATGATGATACCGGATGCCGATGAAATTTTCGCGCCATTTGGAAAGGTCGGGGTGTTGAAACGGCACCGCGTCAATGCCGTAATGTTTCATAAGCGGATGGGTTGTTTTCCCGGCGCGATGGATGTCAAACTCTTTTTTGAGCAGGCGGTCCACCGCGTTGTTGAGCGTGAAAGGGAACCCGGGCGGCTGGGCGACCCCCAAGCGCCGGTCAAGATAAAAACACAAAGGGCATCGCAAAAAATCCTCTATCTTGGAACGGCTCAGCTTGAAGGGTTTTTTGGCCGCCGGGTCAAAAATGTTTTTGGAGCGCGTGCCGTTCATACCTTCATAGTATCATAAAAATAAAAAGAAAGACGCCCCTTTATTGAAGGCGTCTTTACTTTAGGGCGCTATTGCTTAAACAACGCGCCTGATAATGTCTTGGAATTTCTGCTTTTTCGCTCTTACGCGTGCGAGCTCATTTTCAAGCTCCGCGATCTTTTTTTCCACCACCTCTTTCATGATACAGCTGAGCATCTCCAGAGCCGCTTTGCCCGCCTTGGGAAACTTCTCAAAAACAATGGAGAATGTTTCTTTGTTTTCGAGCAAGATAAAATGGGAACTTTTGGCAACCTCTGTCGTCGGGAAAACAGAAACATAGAGGTCAGGCAACTGCACTTCGTATCTTGCCTCCCAATACCCGAATTTTCCTTCTTGGATCAAGAAAAGGTGCTTCTCAATCCGTTCATTACCTGCTTCACGAGAAAGCGGATCACGAAAAAGCGCCACCATCACACAGGAACTTTCTTCGCTCAATCCCGACCCGCGCATGAAATACAATCTATCGGGCGGTGTCTTGCGCAAAAATTTTTCCGAGTGTGCGGGATGAAAATTCAGATGTTTGGAAATTTTCTCGAAACCGTCATGGTACGCGAGATACGGCCTCACAACATTCAGGGCCTCTTTTACAACTTCAACCCACTCCATCGGTTCAATCTGTTCAGAAGGAACAAGATTGAGCCCTAAAACCTCCTTGGTCCTTTCAGACATTGGTTCTACGCCCACATCGCGCGGTATGCTCATGGCAAACCCTCCTTGTTTTAAACGTGCGGTTTTTGGCTGATGCTGTCGTTTCAACGGCAGTTTAGGACGCAAAACCTTTGCTGTCAATGTCTTTTGGTAATGTGCACACACATATGGCGGTTCCGATGTTCCACAAAAAGACGCTCGTCGGTTTCCCCGGGGCTTCGACTGAGCTCAGCCGAACGTCCGAGGAAACCGCGCTTGACCTCGGCCACGACTCGCACATCCTCGCTGGACTGCGATGTGTACCCAATCGCTTCGCTCTTGGACACATCGGGATCCTTGCTCGCCCCGTTCCCGACTCGTCCGGGAACATCCCGGAATCCTGCGGGGCTTGGTGTCGCCGTAGGCGACCC
>JACQDT010000033.1 GCA_016200965.1 Candidatus Azambacteria bacterium
AATTTTTCAGCGAGCGATGTATTATGCTCACATCAAAAATAGATGGTTTCACGCGCCTCATGCGCAGTTTCAGCCCGCTTGCCGTGCTTGAGCGCGGATACGCCATTATCAAGAAGGGAGACAAGCTTATCGCGAGCATAAAGGATGTGAAACGGGAAGATATCATTAACGTGCGCCTGAAAGACGGGGAAATCGGAGCGGAAGTGATATAATGAGGTATGAAAAAAGGATTTGATTTTGCAAAAGCGTATCAGCGTCTTGAAGAGATCACTCGCGATTTTGAATCGGGGAAATTGTCGCTTGAAGCCGGTCTTGAGAAATTTGAAGAAGGGCTTGGGCTCGCCAAAGAGTGCAAGGAATATCTCAAGCAGACGGAAAACAAGATCACGGAGATAAAAAAGAAGTTTGACGTGAAAGAGTAAAGCAGTTCGTTACAGATAAGCGGAGCTTTCCTAAGAAAACCTTCGGAGGCCTCGCGGGCAGGGTGCCCGCCCACAGGGTCGGGCGAGCGAGGCCGGAGGGGTTGAGCGGCGCGCCCACGCTGGGGGCGCGAACGCGTGTTTTCGGGGAAAGCTCCGCTTATCTGTAAAATATTATGAAAGACCATATTGTATTGGATTTGGAAACGCAGTACGAATTTTCCGAAGTGGGCGGGAGGGACTATCCGCATCTTTTGAAGGTGTCGCTGGTGGGGGTGTACTCGTACGGCCAGGATCGCTTTTTAGCGTTTGAAGAAAAGGACATCCCCGCGCTTGAAACGCTACTGAAAAATACTGGCCTGCTCGTCGGATTCAACACGAAGTTTTTTGATTACGCGGTGCTTCAGCCGTATCTGAAAGAAGTGGATCTCAAGACGATTCCCGCGTGCGATCTGATGGAAGACGTGACGAACGTGCTGGGCCACCGGCTTTCACTGGACAGCATCGCGGAGGCCACGCTGGGCGCTCAAAAGATCGCTCACGGACTTGACGCGATCCGGTATTTCCGCGAAGGGAACATGGAGGCGCTCAAAAAATATTGTCTGGACGACGTGCGGCTCACGCGCGACGTGTTTGAATACGGGAAAAAACACGGAAAAGTGTTCTATCATTCCAAATACCGCCCCGACGCGCTTTCGGCGCCGGTAAGCTGGAATATGCACCAATATGGCGGCGCCCAAACGGCTTTTCCCGAAGCGCCCGCCCCCGCGAGTCCCCGCGCGCATCGCGACACGGGAAATTACTCTCTTTTCTAAGGCGAAAAATAGTGGGCTTGACAGGATAAAGAAGATAATATATACTGTTTTCGTCAATAGGAAAGCCCATTTTGGGCGCACAAAGGGCTTTGATGGCTCTTTGAGAATTGAATAACCATAAGGAGGTTTGTCATGACGACGAAAGTTGTTACCGACGAACAGTTAGGGCATCTTGCGAGACGGCAGCATGATTTGTTTTTCCGTGTTACAAAGGGGGCAGTTGATTTTAATACCGTAATGGATGGACTGCAGTTGTTGGCAGACAATAGGAAGATGACCGCAGTCTATTCAAAAGCGGGGAACTGGCTCCAATCAATTCTTGCCTGCGAGCGCGAGTACCATGTCAATTTCTTTGGCTGTGGATTTGATCTTTCAGCGTTTCGAACGACGCTGAAGCGATACGGCGAGAAAAGGATCAAGGGGTGGCAAGCGCTCGGCCTCGAACCGCATTTTCTTCCGAGGATAACAATGGTGGCCGACGCGGAACTTCCGGGATGGAAAATCAAACCGGAAAAATGGTTTTGGGATCAAGTCGCGGCAGGCAAAATCCTGCGATCCCGCGGTGGGAAGCTGGAGGCAGATGAGAACGCCCTTCAACTCGAGGGTATCACCGTCCTCGTGGACACCCGCCTCAAGCCAGCATATGAAAACGGCAAGCAGATGTATGAGAATGACAACCTCCTTGGGCCGATCATTGAAGGTCTGCGCAAGAAAGGCAAGATCGCCGCATACCAAGGAGGTCCTCAACCTTCCCGCTTTGGTGTTTCTCCCAATGAGTGGGAAGAGCACGTGAAGCCGGCTTATGCAAAAATGATCGGACTTGAGTTACAACAGGTCCGTCTCGAGCGAGCCATTGAGGCGAACACTATCCCCCAGATGTATAGGGGCATGCCCCGCAAGGATGACGGCAATACCAATACGCGGGTATGGTATGAGGAGTGTTTTGGGGGCTATGGCTATCGTTTGTTTGGTGGCCACTCTGACTGCGGGGGTCTCGCGCATGTCGGCTGCGACCCGTCTGACTACCACTGGAGCGACGACTCGTTTCGTCCTCTGGCAGTGCTTTGAAATTTGAAGCATTGTCTGGTTTTGAACCTTTTGAAAAACTTGAAAGGCCTTGGGAGAATTCTTCCCAAGGCCTTTTGATGTGTGATACACTGGATGTCGAGAGTAGGTTCATGTATAACGGTGTACGCATCGCGACACGGGAAATTACTCTCTTTTTTAGCGTTCATGAAACGGATCTATCTTGATTACGCGGCGTCCACGCCGGTTGACGAGGAAGTGTTGAAAGCGATGCTCCCGTATTTTTCTGAAACATACGGCAATCCATCGTCGGTGCACGCATTCGGGCAGGATGCGCAAAGCGCGGTGGATACGGCGCGCGCAAAAACCGCCGCGGCGCTCGGATGCCTTTCGCAGGAAATCATTTTCACCGGCTCGGCCACGGAAGCCAATAATCTTGCCCTCATCGGCGTGGCAGAGGAAGCGCTCAAGAAAAGAAAAAACATTCATATCATCTCGTCGCGCGTAGAGCACGAGTCGGTGCTTGAGCCGCTCTCTTATCTGGAAAAAGAGCGCGGCGCGAGCGTGACGTATCTGCCTGTGACAAGCGGCGGCTTCGTGCGGCCGGAAGACGTGCAAAATGCGCTTCGCGAAGATACCGCTCTTGTTTCCATCATGTATGCCAATAATGAGGTTGGGACGATCCAGCCGATTGCGGAGATTGCGAATGTAATACGTGCGCATAACAAAAAGTTCCGCGTTTTTTTTCACACCGACGCCGCGCAGGCGGCCAGCTATCTTCCGCTTGCGGTGGCGCAACTGGGAGTGGATTTAATGACGCTCTCGGGGCATAAGATGTATGGCCCCAAGGGAGTTGGCGCGTTATATATAAAGAAGGGGACTCCGGTCGCGCCTTTGGTACACGGCGGCGGGCAGGAATACGGCAAACGCTCCGGCACCGAAAACGTTCCGGCCGTAGTCGGGTTCGCCGCGGCGCTTGAACGAGCAGTCGCCCATAGGGAAGAAGCGGCGGGGCAGGCAGAAGCGCTACGGAATTATTTTATCGCCCAAATCACGGCGCGCATACCCGACACCCGCCTTAACGGCTCGCGGGAGAATCGGTTGCCCAACAATGCGAACATCCTTTTTCCCGGCGCGAACGCCGCGGAGCTTATCGTGGCGCTTGATATGGAGGGAATCGCCGTGTCTGCGGGTTCGGCGTGCCAGTCAAAGGCGCTTGCCGAGTCGCATGTGCTTTCAGCTATCGGACTTTCCAAGAAGGACGCGAAATCCTCCCTCCGTTTTTCGTTCGGAAACTACACGACCAAAGAGGACCTTGACGCCGTTTTGGATATTTTAGTAAAATTGGAAAAGAAATTCAGGGTGAAATAAGCGATGAGTGTTTTCCACGAAAAGACGCATTGATTTTCCCAGCGAGAAAATCAATGCTCGGCGTCGGTCTCCGCTCGCCCCGTCCCTGACTCGTCCGGGAACATCCCGGAATCCTGCGGGGCTTGGTGTTGCCGTAGGCGACCCCGCAGGATGAGGGCGAAGAAAATGGTGCCGCAGGAGCACATTATTCTGTTTCCAAGGACGAGTCAGGGACGGGGCACCCTGCCCGCTCGGCCTCGCGACGCTTTTCTTTGAAAAATACTCATCGCTCATAAATTATTTTAAACATATGTCATCTCATATTAAAACAATTTTTATTGCGGCGGCGGTGTCGCTTGTGGTGTCTGCGGTGTCGTTTTTCGGTTTTGCCGCGTTTGTGCAGATTCAGGGGCTTGATCTGAAGAATTTCGGCACGGGGAAATATCTTCAGGAAAAGCCCACCGTGAAAGAGCCGCAGATAATAGAAAAGTACGTGCCGCAGACGACGCAAGAGCAAAAAATAGTGGATATCGTGAAGCAGGCGCAAGACGCCGTGGTATCGGTGATCGCGTCAAAGGACCTGCCTATCGTGGAACAATATTATACCGATCCGTTCCAAGGATTTGGATTTCCCAATGATCTTTTCGGCGGAGGCCTGCAGATTCCCCAGTATCGGCAAAAGGGGACCCAGAAGCAGGAAGTGTCCTCGGGAACCGGGTTTGTCATATCTTCGGACGGTCTGATCCTCACCAACAAGCACGTGGTTTCGGAAGAAGACGCGGAATTCACCGTGTTGGCCAACGATGGGAAAAAATATCCCGCCAAAGTGCTTGCGAAAGATCCCGTGCAGGACATCGCGGTGCTGAAAATAGAAAAGAAAAATCTTGCCGTGCTTACCATCGGCGATTCCGATACTATCGCGACTGGGCAGACGGTCATTGCGATAGGCAACGCGCTGGGGGAATTCCGCAATACGGTATCGGTGGGCGTGATCTCCGGCCTCCGCCGCACCATCACGGCCCAGGGCGGCGGGACTTCGGAAACGCTTGAGGATTTGATCCAGACGGACGCCGCCATCAACCCGGGCAATTCCGGAGGACCGCTTTTGAATTTGAACGGGCAGGTGATAGGCATCAACACCGCGATGACGCAGGCGGCCCAGAACATCGGCTTTGCGCTTCCCATCAATAAGGCGAAAAAGGACGTGGCGCAAGTGAAAAAGACCGGTAAGATCACGTATCCGTTTTTGGGCGTCAGGTACGTGATTTTGGACGCCGATACGGCGAAGAAAAATAATCTGACCGTGGATTACGGCGCGTTGGTGGCGCGGGGCGAAACGAGCACCGATTTCGCCGTGACGCCCGGCTCTCCCGCGGACATCGCGGGCATCGTGGAGAACGACATCATCTTAGAAGCGGACGGCACAAAAATCACCAAAGACAATCCGCTCGCAAAGATCATACAAGCGCGCAACGTAGGGGACACGCTGACGCTGAAGGTGCTTCATAAAGGCGCCGAGAAAACGCTCAAAGTGACGCTTTCGGAAAGGAAGTAAGAGCTTGACTTTTTGGCTTTTGGACATATACTGCAGATGTTTTTTTGTAGCTTCGATCTTTAACAACAATTAACCTCTTTATAAAGAGGAGAAATGGGGGATCTGCGATGTGGAAAAGAAAATATCGCTCAACGACTGAGCTATGGGATAGAAGAAGGACAATCACGATGTTCTCTCTTGGTATACCTGGTTCATTGCTTCTTGGCATAGGGATGCTTATCCTGCTCAAAGGAGCTCTGATTACCTGGTCCCTATCACTGGTGGTTTCAGGCATACTCTTATGGTCGGGAGGTATCGGGATCGGGCTTTGGATGTCGGGTAGAAAATCTTGAGAGTGGCGGGCGCGGTCCGTCAGAAAAATAAAAGACTAAATTCTCATTTGAGTTTAGTCTTTTATTAACAAGGAGGGTTCAATGGAAATGACAATTATGGAAGCAACGGCGGTGGTTAATACAATCGTAACAACTGTTTATACACTTATCACGTTATTTATCTTCTGGTACATCGCACGTCAGTTTGGGGAAGTGAAACGGACCCGCCAAATTGCGGCATTCCCCAACCTAAGGCAGTTGAGGTCTCCGACGGAAGCCGGAAAACGAATCTTATGAAGTTCAACTTCGTAAGAAGGTTATTCTATGATAACATCGGTAATCGGATCAAGCTTCGCTTCCCTTATCCAATTGCTCATCTCGTTTCTGTGGTGCGCGGGTTTTCCGAAGAGTTCGAGTAAAAACTTGCGCTGTGTTACTGAGGGAAAGTTCTTTTTCCCAATATAATCCGGATAGCTTGACCAGCGGTATGATTCCAGGAATCGTAGCGCGCGTGTGGAGGAGAGGTTTTTACCATGCGCGGAAGAGATGATCGCAAGAGGGTTTGCGTGGATGTAAAGGGGGAGATAGAGAAAATGCGGCTCGTTTTCAATAAGCACCGCTTTGAATCTTCCTTGGAAAAGCGATCCAACGCGCTCATGTTTTTTATTGAAATAGTTGGTGTAGCCGGTGCCTAACTTTTGCATGAACGTTACGATGCCTTTATGGGTTTTTTGTTTCAGGAGGAGATGAAAGTGATTCCTCATCAAACAGAAGGCAAGGATGTCCACAATGCATTTCCGAGGTTTTTGTTCTCCGTTTCCAATCTTACGAAGTTGAACTTCGTAAGATTGGAACGCGGGAAGTTTGTAATAAAGATTTGCCGCAGGCGCTTCATCATTGAATTCAAAAAGATTATGAATGAAACGGAAATAGTCCCGATTGCTTAAAAATATATCCCGCTTTTCTACGCCGCGGTTGTAGATATGGTAAATGTGGTCATTTACGAATGGAGGTTTTTTCATGATTATAGCGTATCACACCAATTTATGAAGTTCAACTTCGTAAGCTCCACGTAAGCTCCAATGGGATACAGGACATAAATAACAATGAGAGCCCGCAGGCAAAACACGCTTGCGGGTTCTTCATTTATATACAGACGCATAATTGGCACTCTTGACCAACGAGTGCCAATTTTGTATGCTGAAACAATGCAATTCAATCGTTTCACTACCAAGGCGCAGGAGGCGTTGTTCAAAGCGCAGGAAATCGCGTCGTCGCACGCGCAGTTTCAGGTGGATACCGTCCATCTGCTTTCCGCGCTGGTCCGTCAGGAAGAGTCGGTGGTGTCCACCATACTCGCCAAGCTCGGCGTCAATACGGAAATGCTCAAGGGGCAGGTGGAGCAGGCCGTGGACGTGGGCGAAAAAAGCCAGTCCAATATTCCCTTCGGGCAGGTGTACGTGACGCCCGATCTTGCGAAAGTGTTTGAAAAATCAATCCAGATCGCTTCGGTGCTGAAAGACGAATTTATTTCCACTGAGCATCTTTTTTTGGCGTTGCTTGAGGCAGATTCAAAGGCGAAGACCATTTTGATGGCGTTTCAGATAAACTCCGACGCGGTGCTGAAAATTCTCGCGACGGTCAGAGGGTCTCAACGCGTGGTTGATCCCGAGCCGGAAGGGAAGTATCAGGTCCTGGAGAAGTACGCGAAAAATCTGACTCAGCTGGCCCGCCAAAAAAAGCTTGACCCCGTCATCGGGCGCGACGGAGAGATCAGGCGCATCATGCAGGTGCTTTCGCGCCGCACGAAAAATAACCCGGTCCTCATCGGGGAGCCGGGCACGGGGAAAACGGCGATTGTGGAAGGGCTCGCCCAACGCATCGTGTCGGGCGATGTGCCCGAGTCAATCAAAGACAAAGAAGTCATCGCGCTTGATTTGGGCTCGCTGGTGGCCGGCACGAAATACCGCGGCGAATTTGAAGATCGCTTGAAAGCGGTGCTGAAAGAAATCAACCGCCGCGCGGGGAAAATTGTCTTATTTATTGATGAATTGCATATGTTAGTCGGCGCGGGTGCGGCGGAAGGGTCCATTGATGCGGCCAATATGTTGAAGCCCGCGCTTGCCCGCGGGGAATTGCGCGCGGTCGGCGCCACGACGCTGAAGGAATATCAGCGATACATCGAAAAAGACCAGGCGCTTGAGCGGCGTTTTCAGCCGGTGTACGTGTCGGAGCCGAGCGTTGACGACACCATTGCGATTTTGCGCGGCATCAAGGAAAAATACGAGGTGCATCACGGCGTGCGCATCGTTGACCCTGCGCTCGTATCGGCCGCCACGCTTTCCGCGCGCTATATTGCCGACCGATTTTTACCCGACAAGGCGATAGACCTCATTGATGAAGCGGCGTCGGCGTTGCGCATGGAAATTGATTCCATGCCGCAAGAGCTTGACCAGCTCAAGCGCCAGATGATGAAACTGGAAATTGAACAGGAAGCGCTGAAAAAAGAAACGGACGCGGTGTCCAAAGAGCGCCTGAAACATATTAAAAAATCGCTTGCCGAACTGAAAGAAAAAACCGGCGACCTTGAATTGCAATGGAGGACGGAAAAAGACATCATCTCGCGCATACGCGATTTAAAAAAGGAAATAGAAGCGCTCCGCCAGGAAGCGGAGATAAAAGAACGCATGGCCGATCTGCAGAAGGTCGCCGAGATCCGCTACGGCAGGATCCCCGACATAGAAAAGAAAGTCGGCGAACAAGAAGCCCAGCTCCAGCGGGTCCAGAAGTCGCGCCGCATTTTGAAGGAAGAGGTGACGGAAGAAGACATCGCCGAGGTGGTGTCGCGCTGGACGGGTATTCCGGTGCTCAAAATGCTTGAAGAAGAGGCGAAACGCCTGCTTGAAATGGAAGCGGCGCTGCAAAAGCGCGTGGTGGGGCAGAACGAAGCGATCAGTGCGGTCGCGCGCGCCATCCGCCGTTCCCGAGCCGGCATCGCAGACCGCAGAAAACCCATCGGCACGTTCATGTTTTTGGGTCCCACCGGCGTGGGGAAGACGGAGCTTGCCAAAGCCATCGCCGAGTTCATGTTCCAGTCGGAACACGCGATAGTGCGGCTCGATATGTCCGAATACATGGAACGCCATTCCACCGCGAGAATGATCGGCTCTCCGCCCGGCTACGTGGGGTATGAAGAGGGTGGCCAGCTTACGGAAGTCATCAGGCGGAAGCCCTACAGCGTCGTGTTGTTTGATGAAATAGAAAAGGCGCATCCGGAAGCGTCCAATATGCTCTTGCAGATACTGGACGAAGGCGTGCTCACCGATGCCAAGGGAAGAAAAGTTGATTTCAAAAATACCATCGTGGTGATGACATCCAATATCGGTTCGGAGCTGATCGCGGAAGCGGGCGGGCTCGGGTTTTCGGGAGCGGAAAGGAAAACGAACGCGCCGACGCACGAAGAGATCGCCGAAAAGATAAAAGCGTCTCTCAAAGAACATTTCAGGCCGGAATTCATCAACCGCGTGGATGAGATCGTCGTATTCCATCAGTTGACGGGGGAGGATTTGCTTGAAGTCGTGGATATCCAGCTTCTGCGCGTCGCAGAGAATCTTACCCAGCGCCAGATGAAGCTTAAGGTTTCCAAAAAGGCGAAGGAATTGCTTGCGCGCAAGGGGTACGATCCTCGTTTCGGCGCGCGGCCGCTGAAGCGCATCATCGAACAGCTGGTTCTGGATCCCGTGTCCGAAAAGATACTCAAAGGAGAAGCGAGCGACGGCTCCACCGTTGCGATTGACGCTAAAGATGATACGATAGAAATTGAAGTGAAATAAGAGTAAAGCGGATGGAAGTATTGCAAAGAAAAGTGTGCGGAGGCCGACCCTTCGGCAGTGAGCTCATGGCCGAACTGGCGGGCAGGGCGCCCCGTTCCCGACTCGTCCTTGAAAACAGAATAATGTTGCTCCTGCGGCACCATTTTCTTCGCCCTCATCCTGCGGGGTCGCCTAT
>JACQDT010000035.1 GCA_016200965.1 Candidatus Azambacteria bacterium
CCGCGCTGCCAGAATGTCTTAATGATAGTAAGATATTTTTTCATATTTTCTCTCTGTCAGTGTACTGGGAAACCTCAAAAACGCAAAATCCCGCTGAATGTTTCCATTGCGGGATTTTGTTGTGCGAGTTTCTTAACATTTTACAGGAGTCACGGTCCCCCTCGCGCCGAAGCGCGATGAGTTGCCGATGTTTTAGATGTGCCCCGTATATCAACTTCGGCCGGCTTCGCCAAAACGGACGTTGCCGAAGTTGTATTACGGGGTGTGATTCGGCCAACCATCATGCATTCTATCTTGTGAATAGAATGATCGACCTTTCTAGAGAGAAAACTCCCTAAAAAGGAGGTGATCCATGGACAGCTTCCGCTACCCATGCCTTGTTACGACTTCACCTTTGTCATCGGTCTCACCTTAGGACCAATAATAAAATCGGCACTTCGGGTGCTACCAACTTCCCTGGTGTGACGGGCGATTATCTTCTTTGAAACTAAGAATTGATGTTCCCACCGCACGGACGGATTTCCCGTATGCGGCGAGCTCAATGCATTTTTTGCTTTGCTAGATATATTTTTGCTTGTCCCTTTTCGGTGAGATGTTTTCCTGTCCGCATCATATCCATCAACGAGCAGAAGATTTTGAAATCCTTCTGCTTTGACGGAAATCGGAGCGTATGCTTCCGAAAAAACGGAATAATAATCTCCTTGAGATGCGTTCGATTCGCCACCTCATACCGATAGCACTGTTGATGGTTCGCACGGGCGTCTTTTTGAAAATAGACATTCCCGCAACTGAAGAATTTTTTCAGCGCGTAGAGGATTTTCTGATCTTTCTCCACGAGCTTGATATAAAATCTCGGCTCCACTTTTACCCTTCGCTTGCGCGGCGAGAAATCTTTGGGATTCCTCACATACACGGTAAAACTGCCTTCGCCATCAACCAAACCGACAATGTAATCTGCTGTAAGCATATCATTGAGTGGATACCTTCGTCGCCTGAGGCGACTACTACGATCCAGCTGACCTCTGACGCTGCGCCTGCCCCGTAGCGAACCGAAGGTTCTGCTACCGGGGTCAGTTATTTCATTTTAACGCAAAACATCAGATCTCCCAAGGTCACTTAGCTTTCTGTTCCGGGCATCCCAAACGGACTGTTCTACGAATCTTCCCTGCCCTCACCACCCACCGGCAGGTCGATCGGTCCTTTTTATGTTCGGGCTGTCTTTTGCTTCCGGATCCTCCACGCATTTCCTCGCGGCAATGCGCTATCCTTCGGCTATGCTCTCAGACGGTCAGAGAGAAGCGGATTTGAACCGCTTAGAAAACTAAGCTGCTTGGCGCTTTTATTGTGAGTACAAGACTCGAGAACGTATTCACCGCGGCTTGCTGTTCCGCGATTACTAGCAATTCCGACTTCATGAGGTCGAGTTGCAGACCTCAATCTGAACTGAGGGAAGGTTTGATGGGATTAGCTCCGCCTTACGGCTTGGCAACCCATTGTCCTTCCCATTGTAGCATGTGTGTAGCCCAGGGCATCAAAGGGCCATGCTGATTTGACGTCATCCCCTCCTTCCTCCCCTCACTTGCCATCCGAACTTATCTTCCATTTTGCATGGAAAACAGCTATCGCTTTTGGAATGAGCAATAGCCTCCGCTCCGATTGCAAGTGAGGGGCAGTTTCGCCAGACACGTATAACTGGCAATAGGGGTTGCGTTCGTTTCCCGACTTAACGGAACACCTCACGGCACGAACTGACGACAACCATGCAGCACCTGTGCTCATGTCCTTGTGAGAGGGCCAACTTTTCAGAAGGCTTACATGAGCATGTCAAGCCCTGGTGAGGTTATCGGTTACCTACGAATTGAACCACATGCTCCACTGCTTGTGCGAGTCCCCGTCTATTCCTTTGAGTTTTAGCCTTGCGGCCGTACTTCCCAGGCGGAGTGCTTAACGCGTTAGCTTCGCCACGTGAAGGGTCGATACTTCACATAGCTAGCACTCATCGTTTAGGGCGTGGACTACAAGGGTATCTAATCCTTTTTGCTCCCCACGCTTTCGTCTCTGAGCGTCAGAGTCAGGCCAGTGCAATGCCTTCGCCTTTGGTATTCCTTATGATATCAACGGATTTCACCCCTACACCATAAGTTCTATGCACCTCTCCTGCTCTCGAGTCCGTCAGTATCCGATGCGGCCCCGAAGTTGAGCCCCGGGATTTAACATCGGACTTGAGATTCTCTTCTTGCGAAGAGAAATGCGGACCGCCTGCAGACGCTTTACGCCCAGTAATTCCGGATAACGCTTGAGGTCTCTGTATTACCGCTGCTGCTGGCACAGAGTTAGCAACCTCTTATTCTTGGGGTACCGTCAACCCCTCACTTGGCTCACGAATACTGCGCAAGCGATTACTCCATCCGCCTTGCACACTTCACGCCCCAAGTGAGGGGCTTCTTCCCCCACAAAAGGAGTTTACGATCCGAAGACCTTCATCCTCCACGCGGTGTCGCTGGATCAGGCTTTCGCCCATTGTCCAAGATTCTCGACTGCAGCCTCCCGTAGGAGTATGGGCCGTGTCTCAGTCCCATCGCTGGGGGTCGCGCTCTCACGCCCCCTACCCGTCGTCGCCTTGGTGAGCCATTACCTCACCAACTAGCTGATAGGCCATAGGCCGCTCCCTCTCCGCCTTGCGGCTTTATCCCGCCCTTTTGGCAAAGAATAAATCTTATTCACTACCAAAAGAGCGGGAGCCATCAGGTATTAGCTCCGATTTCTCGGAGTTATCCCTGTGAAAGGGGTACGTACCAATGTGTTACTAGCTCGTTTGCCACTATCGTCGCGCATTCCTTGCGGAACACGTGAAAACCGTTTGACTTGCATGCCTTATCCACACCGCCAGCGTTCATCCTGAGCTAGGATCAAACTCTCAATATAAGAACCTGCCAAAGCAGGTTCTTTAGACCTAGACTCCTGTAAAATATTCACAAACTCGCTTACTTGCTATTTTGTTTTCAAGGAACCGGCGGTGCTCTGTAAAAAACACAACCACGAAAGTTCATATGGGTACGAACTTTCGCGGTGGTGTTTCTCATACCATCCCCTTCAGTTTGAAATCACCTTATCTCATATATAGATATCCCCATTATATCCCTGCCACGCGCTTTGTCAAGCGCCCTATGCCTTCAATTGAACGCCTGCTTTTTCGGCAAGCTGTAAAACCCAACGCTCTATTCTGTCAACTTTGTGCGCCAACATTACCATCTCCTGAAAAGTGATATCTTTCTTCTTTTTTTGCTTCGCTTTCATATCGATCTTCTTTTTGCAATTTTTATCGCGTTGTGTGCGCGAGCTGTCGTTCAAGTTTTGCCACGCGCTCTTCTAAAAGAACGACCCGATCTTTATCCACTTTTTGCGTCAGTGTTTTTTTGATATCAGCAATATCTGCTTTGATAGACATTAATTCATCTTCGATCCTGGAGAGATAATGAAAAACCTGTTTGAAATTGCTTTCGGTATCTTTTTTAAAAGAAACAAATCTCTGCTCTAAAGACCTCTGCCCTTCCACCATCACATCAAATTTTCCGTTGATATCATCTAAAATCACTCCAAATTGATCGCGGGACGCGGTTTTTGGCGACTTGACAGATGTCTTTTTCTTTTGCTGTTTCATGACGGCATTATAGCACATGAATACATTGAGTCAACACAAACGTCAAACACCTTTTTCCAAGATTGTACATTCTCACGCGATCGCGCGAAAACGTACAAAGTTATTGCAACGACAAAATATTGTCCCCGTCCCCATTTCCTGTCCCGATTTCCGATTCACCTTTTTTATCTCGTGATCCTATGCAGCGAAGAAGATATCAGCGTTTGATAAGGCATGCCTTCTCGGGCAGCCATTGCCTTCAATTTCATTAAATCAACTTCTGAAATTCTTATAGATATGGTTTTATTTTTTGCCGTTGTTGTTTTGGCTATTTTTGCATAGCGCTCCGTATCTCTTTTTTTGTACGGCGCGGAAACAAATTCACCGCTTTCCGCTGATTTTAAAATATCCTTTTCTTCTTTTGTCAGTTGTATACTTTTTTTCATATGCACGGTTTTTATGTTAGATACTTTTTAGTAAATTTTCTGCTTGGGATAATGGTTTTGAGAAAAATTTCATCTTCATTTTCAACAAAAGGCACTAAGTATACATACGCATCAATTTCCAAAACAAATATCTTTTGGTTAGGGTAGCGTGTGTTATCTAGAATGTCTACTATGTCTTTGCTTTCAATTTTTACCAAGCACATCTCAAAAGAAACTCCCCTTTCTTTCATTAATTTTTTATTCTTTTCGGGGTTCCAATTAAAATATTGCATATGCGGTAATTATATACATTGTATATGCGAGCGCATCACCTGTCAATGGCATGCCTTATCATTATTGTCCCCGTCCCCATTTCCCCAAAGTTATTCAAAGCTATTTCAATGGTAAAATATTGTCTCTGCTTGCCCGTCCGAAGCCTTAGTGTAAGAGGGTTCTTTCTCAATTACGGCATAATTGAAAAAGATTGGCACTCTGACGGAATGGATGGAACGCCATTAGAACGAGCAATAACATGCCATGAATAAGTTTTTCCGGCAGGAAGTTGGTCCTTCATAATATATCCCGAATTCCATGGAACATCAGTAATAACCTCGCCCATGGTTTGTCCTTCACATCGCGCCCCGTTAAAAAGTTCAGCTCTGACAGTATTGTTTTGATCTCCTTTATTCCATTCAAATACCTGTTTGCCGCGATCCGGTTCTTTATAATCGTAAAGAGTGTATGTATAAGAAAATCCATCAGACGGCGATAAAAATGTTGGCGGAGGCGGAGGTCCCTGCAACATAATAACGCCTGTGTCAGCAACGCGAGTATTATTTGTCTCATTGCTTTCCTCAACTTCCATCTGATCGTCAATAATGGCTCCGAGATAATAGGTGCCTGACGAGAAGGAAAAAGGAATAGAAAGTATGATGGGGCCGTTAGCAAACTCGCTGTTGCTTTTTGACTCTCCGGGCCCGAGCCCGCGACCGCCAAAAATAAAATACGATGTTGCGGGAATATCATACACCGTGATAATCGGGTCCGGTGACCAGTAAAATTCCAGGCGAAATGATCCAGCGCTCACTGGCCCGTTATTGGCAATCGTAATTGAGGTATTAGGCAACTTTGCATTCTCTCCTGTATTTCCAGTCACGGGAGCGCGTAATGAAGTAATGACTAAATCCGGTTTTCCTTGAGGAATGGGCGGAGCATCTTGAAGAGTTGTTGCGCATTGTTCTCTTGAAGCAGATGAGCGCGGTACATACGGATTATAGAAGTATACTTGATAGCAGTATTCTGTATTGGGACTAAGCCCGGAATCCACATATGAAGAGAGGATTCTTTTCTGTTCATGGTGAACGAGCGCATATCCATCTCCAGTCCCTGCTTTGCGCTCAATACCCACCATATCATCTTGCGCCGCGTTATCGCTCCAATTAAGTTTAATTTGCGATGCTGAAATCGGCGCTGCCTGCACAATCGGCGCGTCTGGAGGCACCCTCTCAACGATTTTCAGTTCAAAAGACTTAGTGATATTTGGGCCGCCCCAAGTTCCTATATTGACTTGAAACAAACCAGTCGGAATGTCAGAGGAATCGGCGAAAATTTTCAATTTCGTTGTACAAGTTATTTTGCAACTTTTAGGAATAAATTCATAGCTAACATTGCGAATATATCCGTCGTGCGTAACAGGAAGCGTATCGTTTACAGTGAAATTCAAAGTATCAGTATTCCAATCAGGCATAGTAACGGATATTTCCTGCAACGCGGTGTTTCCTTTCGTAATAGTAATACTACTACTCATGTTTAACCCGAACAAATCATTTCGGGGAGGTGGTTGCGGCACATCTAGAGTTGGAGGAATTATGACGACTGGCAGTTGATTTTCTTTTGACGGAGAAAGCGACTTCCGCATCGGCAGTAGCGGAGATTGTTCGGCGGGCGATTCTTTTGCTTGATTTAATGGTTGAGTCGCTGAAAGTTTTTGTTTATCAGGGAGGTTACTCTGGTATGTGAGCGTTGGAGGGAGATTGTTATTTTCTGAAACTCTGATTATTGTAATAGGGATTTTCTTCAGTTGTTCCATTGCGTTAATCGCAACATTTTTCGATATGCGTGGATTATTCACCATTTCGCTTTTTATGAACGCAAGGGTATCGCGCGACGCATCAACGGGAGTTCGTATCTCATTTTGGAAACGGGTTATCCCTGCCCCCAATCTAAGGGTAGACATCGTATAGTTACCGATTCCCGCATCAGCAGGTACTCCAAGAAACTCCTCTGTCGCCGCGTCAGCGAAAACATCAACCAACTTATCCTTTATTATATTTTTCGTTGCCACGGAGACATCTTTAATACTCATATCAATCGCGAAATTGAGCGTCGTGGTCAACCACTCAAGACCCTTGCCCGTTGCCGCAATGGCGGGATTACCTGTTTTCTCTGTAATTTTACTTACCGTTTTTCCAAAAAGACCGGCAATTCCATTCACGGTCTTTGCGGCTTCAACCTCAATTTCTAACGCTTTCTCTAAATTACCGTTCCACGTTTCAGACGCAGCAGTGTTATAAAGCCTTGATTTGCGAAAATTCCAACTCACTTGCTCCAATCGTTCGCGAGCCTCTTGATATGCGCTCTGATCAAGAAATATCTGTGCCATGGTAAGTTCTTGCAAAGCCAAATCTCGGTATGTTTTCGCATTATAATAAAATTCTTCATACCGATCAAAATTAGATAAATTAACAATCCCCCCTGTGAAAATGGCAAAACCTTTCTGCGCTCTTCTCAATGGAGTATCAAGTCGTTCCAGTAGCTTGTTTGGTAACAGAGGCGAGCTATCAATAGCTATTTTCCATGCATTAATATCTTTTTGCATATCTGATTTTGTGCTCCCCCAAACCGAATGAGGATTAAAAAACAATAGAAGTATACAAGATACAAGAAAAATTTTGTAAATTTTTTTATTCATGCGGTGAGATTGCTAAAACTTCTCCTTCTTCAAGGCAAGTTGATAGCGTAAATTTTTTACCAGACTCAGTAAATTTATAGCGGTATGAAAAAGTACCTTTACCAATAGTTGATTCGCATGCAGAATTTTCATGATTTTCCCCTTCACGCGGATCAAGAGGAACTTCGGAAAGATATCTCGGTACAAGTTCACTTAAGTTCTGAGGATATGCGCCATGTTCTGTGTAATAGAGCGTCAAGGATAGCTGTAAATTCTGAAAGTCTCCAATTCTTTTTGTATCTTGCGCTTTATGCACGGCAACATTGTATGAAACATAAGAGGAAAACGATTTCCACCCGAAAAAAAGCAAGATAATTATTAAACCTAAAATAATAACGGAATACTTCAACCAAGTTTTCTTGTGTGTTTTTACAGTGACCTGCGTACCACAAGACTGGCAAAATTGATTATCTGCCTCTGTAAGTTTACCGCATTTTTTACAAGAGTTCATATTAAAAATATTTTAAAAACCCTTTTTATTTTACAATCCGTTATCTGTTATTTAATTCTACAATACAACAATCGGATCTTTTCGTCGAAAACGGTGTCAGGTACCTTTATTTCTAGGTCTTATAAAATCTATTATTCAAACAAATGAGCGTGCGTCCCGATGCCTGCAAGCACAAGAATAAGCGCTCCTTCATGCACTTGGTAGACGAGAAGCAGATCTGTCCGTATGTGGCATTCCCGATATCTCGCGTAATCTCCCTGCAGTTTATGGTCGCGATATTGTGCATCCAGCGTCTCTCCCTGCGCAAGCATATCAATGACAAGCGCGATATCATCAAGGACTTTTTTCTTTGCACCGGATTTCAGCAATTTCGTATAGGACCTCTCATAGTCTTTCGTATGCCGGATGAGATACATCGCTATTTTGCTTTTTTAAGGAGCGCACGATGGAGTTCGCCTGCGGTTTTATACCCTGGTCTTTTGAGCGCATCCGCCACCTGCGCGTCCCAACGCGCCCGGATAGCGGCAGGATTCTTTGTCGGAACGAAAGGAATGCCTTGTTCGGCAACTACCTGATAAAGAAACATCTTGACCGCCGTGGACATATCCAAGCCAAGCCCCAAAAGAGCCTTATTTGCTTTTGCTTTTATCTCCTTTTCAACCCGCACATTGACTGTTGTATTCATACTATATTCAGTATATACGCTGTGCGCACAATGTCAAGCCCTATTTTTTCCTCGCCTTCTTCCTCCACTCCTTGATTTTTTTATGGTCTCCGGAAAGCAATACGGGCGGGACGGTGCGCTTTTTTTTATCTATCACCATGCTTTCGGGGCGGGTGTACACGGGCACGCCCACATCCAGCCGGTTTTCTTCCAGTGATTCTTGTTTGCCAAGCACGCCCAGAATATGGCGGGAAACGGCATCGATGATGACCATCGCGGGCAATTCCCCGCCTGTCAGCACATAGTCCCCGATGGACAACTCCTCGTCGGCGATGTATTTGGCGACACGTTCATCGACTCCCTCGTATCTCCCGCACACAAAGACAAGCTGGCTGTATGTACTCAACCGCTTTGCCGCTTTGACGTCGAATTTTTTGCCCGTGGCCGAAAGCAAAATAACGCGCGCGTTCTTTTTGGCAATTTTCTTCACCGCTTTGTAAATGGGTTCAGCTTTCAACACCATCCCCGGCCCGCCGCCGTATTGCCTGTCGTCTACTTTATGGTGCTTGTCGCCCGAAAAATCCCGCAAATCATGCGTTTCTATCTTTAAAAGCTTTTTCTCCTGCGCGCGCATCAGCATGGACTCGTTCACATACGAATCCAGCATATTGGGGAATATAGTAATAATATCGAATTGAACCATGGGCAAACAAAAATCTCCGTTGATGCGCTCGGGGGATTTTTGCATAAAAATCAAATTTTAAGATCCGAGATCATCTCATCCACTCCTTTGGCGGCGTCGCGCGGAACTCTCGTGGACCCCTCCGGTTCTTCAATCTTAAGGTTCACGCGCGCGTTATTTTTCGCGCCCACGATCCTTAACAGCGTCCGGATAGCTTTGGCGGTGGTGCCTTGTCTGCCGATAACGGAACCCATATCCTCCGCATCCACTTTAAGCGTCAACAGCACGCCCATTTCATCCACCCTTCTGTCCGTATGCACCGCTTCCGGTTTCAATACGATGGATTTTATGAGCATTTCAAGGAATTCCTGATCTGCATTATTCTCCGTTTTCATTGTCTTTTCAGTATGTAATGGCATCTTTCATTCGACCTTTTCGCTTCCTCTGTCTCTCAAAATAATACTATACATAGATGCGTGAGGCAATTACGCCACGGGAGTTGCGGGTGCTACTGGTGCCGCCTGCTTTTCCGCAACGGCGGGTTTTTTTGATTTTTTGTGATTGGGGATCTTTTGCGTGTCAATAATTTTTTCCGATACCAACACATTGGTCACCGTGGCAGACGGCTGAGCTCCCTTGGAAATCCAATACAACGCCCGTTCTTTGTTCACGGAGCGCTTTTTCTCAAGCGGATTCACGTACCCGAGCGATTCAAGATATTTTCCCCTGGGCGACGTTGTTTTTTCCGTCACCACGATGCGGAAATGCGGCTCGTTCCTCCGCCCTGTTCGTTGTAGTCGTATCATTAACATACCCAGTATATCAACCTCGACTTAATGAAACGTTCGGGTGCGCCGTTGGATGAATATGGTTTGCGTTGGTTCGTCTTTGGTGCGAACAACCATTGCAGATGAGACGTTTCATCATACAGCGTGCCCAGTCGAGGTTGTATTACTGGGCATAGTACACAGAATATATTAAATCTCTTACTGAGTCAACTCGGTAGTGAACTTCGGCTACCGCAAAGCGGTAGAAAGCGTAGCTTGCCGAAGTTCTGCTACTGTGCTATTTCTTTGGCAGCTTCAAATTTCAGCGACAAAAGCTTTGAAATCCCGTCTTCCTGCATGGTCACGCCATACAAAATATCCGCCTGCCGCATGGTCTCGCGGTTGTGCGTAATGACCACAAATTGAGTATGATCTTTCAATTGCGTAAGGATCTTCCCAAACCGGACGGAATTCGCTTCGTCAAGCGGCGCGTCAATCTCATCAAGCACCAAAAACGGCGGCGGGCTGGTGGAGACCAGCGCGAACAACAGCGCGAGCGACGTGAGCGCCCGCTCCCCTCCCGAAAGTACGGAAAGTCCCGTCGTTTTTTTTCGCGGGAGCGACACTTCTATCTCCACGCCGTCGTTTTTTCGTGCTTCCGACTGCGCTTCCATTTCCCCTTCTTCATGCTCGCGCTCTTCCTGTACCAGTTCGAGGCGAGCGCGCCCTCCGTCAAACAGCAGTTTGAAATACGCGTCAAAGTTTTCATTTATTTTTTTGAATGCCTCGCGGAAACGCGTGGAAATCATATCGTCAAGTTCGGCAACCACGGAATGGAAAGAGGAAATGGCCTGCCGCAAGTCCTCCGATTCTTTCGTTAAAAAATCATATCGTTTTCGGGTTTCCTCATACTCCCTTCCGACGTTACTATCAATCAGGTCAATATTTTCAAGACGTATCTTCATGCGTTCAATATTGGTGCGGATTTCTTCATCGGCGACCGAATGCGGCAATGCATCCTCAATCAGAAACACACCTCCTTTGCTTTGTAAAAAAGTTTTTTCCGCTTTTAGTACGTCCATTTCCGTATCCGCATGCGCGATTTCCGCTTTCAGAGTCGCAAAGCCCTCTTCGGTGTGCCGCAACTCCATCTCTTTTTCTCTTTTTGTGTTTTTAAGCTCAAAAATATGTTCGCGTTTCTTGCTATGCATGCTCTGGATCCGTTTTATCTCCTCCTTGATCTCTTTCAGACGTTCGTCCGATTTCTTTAAAAGATCGGCGAGCCGCTTCTGCTCGTTTTCAAATTGCATGGAGTTATCCATGTTTTTTTCTTGCTGAACATGCGAAAACGCTTTCCCTGTTTTGACGCTTTCAAACAACTGCGAAAATTCCCGCGCAAACGCATCCAATTTTTTCCGCACCCCTTCATAGGTCGCTTCACCGAGTAATGCGCTGAGATTATGGTGCAGTTTCTCCATCGCACGCTGTACATACGCCGCGTCAACCACGACTCGCATAGCCTCGCTGGACTGCGATTTGTTACCAATCGCTACGCTCTTGGACAAATCGGGAGCAGCAACCGCATACGCCGTCACATCCCGCTTCGCCGCGGCGAGCATGCCTTCTATTTTTCCGATTTCACGCTCAATGGCGTTGCGCACCGCTTCTTCCTTCATGAGCGAATCCTCAAGATGCGTCACGCCGGCGAACGAACCCGCGACTTCACCGTCTTCTTTTTCAATGGAACGGGCGACTCCCTCAAGGGTAAGCCGAATGTCGGCGATGCGCCCCTCATTGTGGGCCTCTTTGGCGCGCATCTGGCCGAGGTTTGTTTCAAGCGCCCGCATGCGCTTGGCCACATACGCAACTTCCAATTTTTTGAGCTTCTCTTCGATCCCCTGCCGTTCCTCCATTTTCTCCGCCTGCCGTTTAAGAAATTTCAGATGCGGCTCAATCTCTTTGACGATTCCCTCCGCCTTTTCCAAATTCACCTGCGTATGGGAAAGCTTGAGCAACGCCTCCGAGCGCTTAAGCTGGAATTCTTTCAAGCCGAGCGCCTCAAAAATGATTTCTTTACGGTCTTTGGGAGACGAATCCAAAATGGCGTCGCCCATTCCCTGATTGATGATGGTGTATCCTTTCAAACCGAGCTTCGCTTTGGCGATGAGTTCAGCGAGATCTTTCAGGCGCACCTGCGCTTCGTTCACAAAATAGTGATTCTCTCCGTCGCGATAAATTGTGCGCTTGATCGCGACCGTTCCAAATTCCACCGGAAACGTCCTGTCTTCATTGTCAAATAGCAGGGTAACGGACGCCATGCCTGCGCGCGGCTTTGAAGGGGAACCGGAGAAAATGAGATCTTCTCCTTTTTTGGAACGGATGCTCTTCATGCTTTGTTCGCCCAATACGAATCTCAGCGCATCAGCGACATTTGATTTCCCGCTCCCGTTGGGCCCCACGATAGCCGAAACACCGCGCTTGAATTCCAGCACGGTGCTTGATGCAAATGATTTGAAACCATGAAGTTCTAGTTTCTTTAAAAACATCTGTCGTGATTTACCCCCATCCTAACTTTTTCAACGCGTCTTTCGCCGCCTCCTGTTGCGCATCCTGCTTGGACACGCCATCCCCTTCTCCGACCAACTCGTTATTCAAATATACTCCTATTTTAAAGTTTTTTGCGTGATCAAGTCCCCATTCTTTCAGCACCGCGTAGCGGGGAGTAACCCCGCGGCGTTCCTGAGCAATCTCCTGAAACATGCTTTTGGCGTCTTTATACGTCTGACTCTTTATAATGGAAGAAAGTTCCGGAATAATGTGCGCCACAATAAAATTAGATACCGTCTTATACCCGCTGTCTAAATATGCCGCCCCGATAAATGCTTCTATTGCATTGGCCAAAATCACTTGCCGCGCCTTGCCTTTATCTCTCGCTTCGCCACGCGACAACAGCAAAAGATCCCCCATAGAAAGCTTCTCGGCTATCTTGCCGAGCATCTTCGCATTCACCAGCGCGGCGCGCCATGCCGTCAGCTCGCCTTCTGGATTCGGAAACTCTGCGTATAGATATTCCGTTACCACGAGTTCAAGCACTGCGTCTCCCAAAAATTCGAGCCGCTCATTATGATTCAAGCGAAACGAAGGATTTTCGTTCAGATAGGAACGGTGAACAAACGCCTGCGTGAGAAGGTCTTTGTTTTTGAAGATAATGCCGGTATTGGATTCAAATTGAGCTACATCCATTCTGAGCGCGGAGCACGAATCAGGAATTGCGAATCAAAAGATTGATTCATAATTCATGATTTATGATCCATGATTTATGCTTCATGCTTCGTATGTTCCACCTGCTCCATTTCTTTGTACAACGTCCCCAGCACCCCGTTGATGAACCGGCCCGACGATTCGCCACCGAAGCTTTTTGCAAGCTCAATGGCTTCGTTGATCGCCACTTTGGGCGGCACTTCTTTCTTGTCGCCGTGCAACAATTCGGCAATGCCAAGGCGAAGCACATTGCGGTCCACCACGGTGATCTGGGCAAGCGGCCACTCGGGCGCGCACTTCTCTATAATGGCGTTAAGCTCGGAAAGGCGCGAAGTGACAAGTTCTGCGAGATTGAAAATAAAATCCGAGTCCGGAAGTCCCGGCGCGAATTCTTTGATGTTGCGATCTAAAATGTCTTTCAGCCGCTCTTTCTGTCCCCCGTAAAAATCCCACTCGTACAGCGACTGCAAGACGATGCTTCGTGAAAGATGCCTGTTGGCCATTATTTATTTTCTTCTTTCTTTGCGCTTGCTTTTTCCTGTTGCGCCATTTCCTTTTCCCGCTTTTTGCGGTCTTTCTTATCCAGTTTCGCAAACACGTTCACCACTTCTCTGCCCCTGTAAAAACCGCAGTTGGCGCAGGCGCGGTGCGAAAGCGACGGCGTGCCGCATTTTTGGCATGTGCCCGCGTTAACGGCGTCAAGCGCGTGATGCGAGCGCCGCATGTCTCTTTTGGAACTGGTAGTTCGTTTTGCAGGTAATCCCATAAAAACAAATAGTTGATG
Source organism: Candidatus Azambacteria bacterium (assembly GCA_016200965.1). Taxonomy (GTDB): domain Bacteria; phylum Patescibacteriota; class Minisyncoccia; order GWC2-36-17; family WO2-46-25; genus JACQDT01. The sequence goes on from JACQDT010000035.1 coordinate 13,685, forward strand.
GCGAATAGCTAATAGCAAAGATACCTGAAACCGGCAAATTTGGCAATACCGCTCCTTATCCCTCTATCAAGGGCACGAAGGAAAAGCCATAATGCTCATGCTTCTCAAATTCGGTGGCAGATTTTTTAGTGTAGAGCCAAATGCTGTGCCCGATAGGCATTACGATCCTGCCGCCGATGTTCAACTGGTCTTGCCATGCGCGCATCATCTCGCGCCCTGAAGCCGCGGCGATGATGTTATCAAACGGCGCATGCTCGGGAAGTCCTTTTGTGCCATCCTGGCAAAAAAATGAGGTATTGGTAAATCCATATTTTTGAACATTCTCTTTTCCCCATTCCAAAAGCGGGCACAACCGCTCAATCGCATACACACTCCCCTCAAAACCGACAATATGCGCAAGCAACGCCGTCTGCCAGCACGAGCCGGCGCCAATATCCAAAATACTATCCCCTTTCTTCGGCTGAAGAAGTTCAAGCATAAAAGCAACCGTAGTCGGCTGGGAAATCGTCTGGCCAAACACTGTCGGCAATGCGATATCTTCGTACGCGGACGGTTTCATCTCCTCCGTCACAAAATCCTTTCTGTCCACCCCCAAAAACGCCTCAATGATGCGCGATGTTTTGAGATGTCCCTCCCCGATAAGTTTTTGCACGAGTTCTTTCATGGTATCTGCAGCGCTGCTCGCCCTCCTTTCCTCATCTTCGGAACCAGAATCATTTCGCTCCGGCGGCGAACTGTTCTTCGCCCTCGGCGCGTGGTCGTGCGCTTGGGCGCTTCGCGCCAGTATAGCGCACGCACCAAGCTCCACGCGCCTGCGGGATGTTCCGCAGACGAGAAAGGAAGAGCTCGCCAACTACACCTCTTTAAGTGAATGTTCTTTAATCGTATTCTGGTCGGCAAACACAAACTCGCCCTCAAACTTTTTTCTCGCAAGAAAAAGCGGCAGCCAGTAGCGGTCATCCGGCCACATCAGATCAAACGGAATCTCACTATGCAGAAACCACTGCGGGCGCATTTCTTCGGTTTCGTGCGGCTCCCCCTCATACTCACCCACCGCGAACACATGCACTTCAAGCGCCACCGGGTCGCCCGTAAAAACAAACGTCAGCGCGCCGCGTTGGGAAATGTTTGTGGGCGCGATGCCGCTTTCCTCACGAAGCTCGCGCACAGCCGCTTCTTCTATCGTCTCGTCTCCGTTTACCTTTCCCCCGAATCCATTCCACCTCCCCGCGCCGAATCCGCGCTTTTTCATGCCGAGCAGAACGCGCGAACTGTCGTACACAAAGCAAAGCGTGAGTAACTTTTTAGCATTTGACATATGCCGGATTTTATCATATGTATACTATGAACTCAACGAACCTTTACAAACCATGAACCGAGGAGGTAATCATGATTGTTCTTGCCTTTTTTATCATCTCAATCGTATACGCGTTCAAAGCAATGCGAGAGGAAGGAAAATCGTTAAAATCGAGGAGGCAGGAGGTAGACAGTGGGGTATACGATGTGCGAGAATGTGCCGACATTATGACGAACACTTATTACGCCGCGGGATTCTGGCGAGTCGCCTACGCTTGGCTGTTTGTTTCTGTCGTGATACTTTCTCTGCATCACATTACTTAAAAAGGAGGTGTATTTTGAAAAGCATATTCACGCTGGTTGGCCCCGCAAAAGTAGGAAAAACGACGCTCACTCTGAAAGTGACCGACATGATACCCGACCGCGTCGGCATCATCAAATCAGCCACCACGCGCCCAAAACGCAACGAAGAAGACGCCCTCTGCTACGCGCTCCTCACGAAAGAAGAATTCGAGGAGAAACGGAGCCGAGGAGAATTTTCCGAGTGCGTGGAACATGCGGGCAACTTCTATGCCTATGAGAGAAGGTTGATTGAGGATGTTCTGGAAAAAAGGCATGGAATCTGCGCGGCGACGGAAGAAGGCGTAATCGAGCTTCACCGCGCGGGGTATCGCGTGGTGCCAATCAAAATCCTTGCCGTTGGGCACGAGGAAATACAGCGCGCATTCTACGACGCGCATCCCGAAAGGAAGAAAGCCGACGAAGAAAGAAGGGAAATTTTGATCCCCATTGAGCGTAACATCGTCAATTCGTTCATTAAGCCGGATGGCCTGGAAAAAGCGGCGCAGGAAATCATCAACCTGATTGTGCGCCGTGCATAAATAAAAAAGCGCCCCGATGGGAATTTCTCCATCGGGACGTTTTTTTATTTCTTTGATTATTTACTCCACCTGCCATTGGAGGGTCTCCCCCGCCATGAACGGCACGATATCGCCGTACTGTTGCGGAACGACCCACGGTTTTCTCACGATGGTAATGGTTTCCTCATTGAGAGGAAGGCCGTACGCTCGCGCTCCGAATTCCGAAACGAACGGTTCCAGTTTTTCAATGCATTTGCTCTGTAAAAAGAACTTGGTAAGCACCGCCGGCGCGACGGGAGCGTTAAATACTCCAGCGGCTCCATCCGCGCACTCTTTCCTCTCCCGAGGATGCGGAGCGCTGTCCGTCCCGAGAAAGAATTTCGGGTTTCCGCTGGTCGCGGCCTTGCCCAATACAAGCCGGTCGTGAGTGGTTTGCGGAATCGGCCTGCAAAAATGATGGGGATGCAGCTTGACGCCGTCCACATCATCGCGAGTGAGAAACAAATGGTGCGGCGTAATGGTCGCAAAGAGCGTGGGCGGCCCTTCCAACACATAGTCCACGCCCACCGCTGTAGACACATGCTCCAATATGACGACGAGCTTAGGGAACGCGTCCACGATTTTCCAGAGTGTTTTACCGATAAATGCCTTTTCGCGGCGCGAATGCGGCAGATACGAGTCCGGCGCCTCGCCGTGCAAGCACAATTTCATCCCGCATCGCTCCATCTCTTGAAATACGGGATACAGCTTTTCAAAGTCGGTTACCCCGTCTTCCGAGTTGTTGGTGACGCCGACCGGATACACCTTCCCGGCGATAACGCCCGCCTTGTGCGCCCCGCGAATCATCACCGGAGTGGTCCGGTCAACGATCTTTATCGTCATCAGCGGCTGGAACTTTCCGCATCTGCCAGCTTTGGGCAAAGCGTTCATGATTTGCCCCTTGTAGAAAAGGGCGTTTGACCCGTCCAAAACAGGCGGCAAGATATTGGGCATCGCAAGCGCCCGCGCGCAGTATCTTGCAGTATGCGGCAACACCGTCTTTAACACGTCGTCTGTCCTGATGTGGGCATGAAAATCGTCCCATGCCCGCATCATGATCTTTATTATCTCTCCCTCTTCACTCGCAACTATGCGCATGGCATCTCCTTTCGTGTTCGTCAAATATCCTGTGCGCCCGTGCAATCACGGGCTTGACGTTATACGGCCTTAGAAAAGAAATGGAACCGAGAAATATCGAGGACGCCCCCGGACTTACGAGTAAATCCACATCGTCCGGCTTTAAAATGCCGCCGCCGGCGTTGATCGGCTTTCCGATGCCCAATCGTTTCACCTTTTGGATCCAATCTGCGACCAATGACAATAATGGTTTTCCGGAAAGGCCGCCTCCTCCGTAACGCTCAAGCGGGGACTTTTCGCTTCCGAACAGTCCCGCCCAATCTATTTCATCGGGAAGCTTGCCCCATGGAATAGTGTTTGAAACGCACACCGCGTCGCATTGCGGGTTCCTGCTGATGTTGACCGCCATGTACGGCGGAAGCATGACGCTGAATTTCGGCACCTGCGGGATACCAAGCACGGAACCGATTGCGAGCACTTCGTTCATCTCGTCAACCGTTCCTTCCAATCCGGCATGCGACGTCGTATTGGGACAGGAATCATTCCACTGTATGCCCACCGGAGACCGAAAATAAGGAAGATGCGCTTTGAACAATCCGACGAATTCCCTCGTTTCCCGCATTCTTTCTTCCCGCGTCTTTCCCATTGCGGCAAACGAAATGAAAAACGGTTTTTCCCATCTCTGCCATCCCCAATCCGCGAAATGTGCTTCGGCGCCGAGATTGCTCAGACCTATTGCGTTGAGCGCGGCGCCCTTGAACAGTTTTGCCACGATGCACGCCGGCTTGGGCGGCCACCACGGCAGAGAGCCGTCGGAATTCAGCCGCATATTTCCGTCACGCGGCTTGAGCGTGACCGTTTTCGCAACAAGCGTCGCGCCATCAAAATCACACCATCCCAAAAGCCCGTACAGCGCCTTCTGATACGGATATCCCTCGCCGTAAAAGCCGAGCGTCCCCGAGGCCGTCCACACCGGCCCGAAATCAACGCCTCTTAGCTTCATACGCCCTCCCTTCTGTGAGTGATTTATTGTTGTAAATGATCGCTTTAACCTGGCACGAGCGTAGCAGATTAATCCAATTTCATCAAGCGGCCCTGTTCTTTCACGCGCGCGAACATATAATAAAAATATCGTATGGAAAGAAACAAACAAATCGCATTGGTCAGAAATGCCCACCCGAGTTCTGCGTACGGGAAGCTCCCCGTCGCAATGACGGTGCGCATTCCTTCAAATACGTGCGTGGAGGGCAAAAGATACGCGAAAAACCGAACGCCTTCGGGCAGAACGGACGCCGGATAAAACACCGCCGAAAGCGGCTGGACGAGAAACAGCAAGCTGAACGCGATGACTTGCGCAGAGGTGCCATAGCGCAAGATGATCGCGGTCGCGAACAATCCCGCGGCCCAGCCGAACAACAAAAGATTCGCCGCAAATGGTATTAAAGAAAAGCCGAACGCGAAAATATTGAGATGATACAGCGCAAAGGCAAGCACAGCCATCACCGCGCCCACAAGCGCCACGCGCACCAATCCCAACAGCACCGCCGACACCATGAACTCCCCCACCGTAAGCGGCGTCACGAAAATATTCAGAAAATTCCGCTCCCACACGTCCTCAAGGAACGCGACGGACACCGCGCGCTGGGACTGCGAAAGCAGATCCCAGAAAATAATCGCGCCCAGAAGCACCGTAACGATGTTGAGCCCGCCCATATCGAATTTCTGCAGATACAAACTGATGAACCCCCACAGCAGAAGCTCAATGACCGGCCAGAAAAACACGTCCATCAGGCGCGGGACGCTCCGCTTGTACAAATAAAGATGCCGGAAAAGAAGGGCGCTAATTCTGTGTAGACGCATGGTTGTTGTTGCGCGCAATGCTTAAAAATACTTCGTTTAAATCCTTGCGGCCGTATTTTATGACCAGTTCTTTCGGCGTGCCGTCGTCCACTATCTTTCCGGCCTGCAAAAAAATAACCCGCTCGCACAGCTCATCGATTTCGGCCATGTTGTGCGAGGTGTATAAAATCGTCACGCCGCGTTCTTTCTGGATGCGCTTCAGCATGGTGCGCGTGCGGTCGGCGATGTCGGGGTCAAGCGACGCGGTCGGCTCGTCCAGAAACAAAAGCTTGGGATCGTTCAACAGCGCCTTGGTGAGGTTCAGCCGCGTGAGCTGGCCGGTGGAAAGCGTGGCGGTCATTTTAGGCAGAAACGCGCGTATGTCAAAAAAATCAACAAGCTCTTCAATCTTCCCTTTTACATCCTTGACGCCGTAGAGCCGCGCGAATGTCGTAAGATTTTCCCATACTTTCATATTGGAAGGCAAAGCAACATACGGCGACGAAAAATTCACCTTGCTTAAAATCTCCTCGCGGTGATGCCGCATGTCTTTGCCGAAGATGCTGATGGTGCCGCCCGTTGGCGTCACTAGGTCCAAAAGCATCAGAATCGTGGTGGTTTTCCCCGCGCCGTTTGGCCCCAGAAGCCCCGTGATCTTTCCTTCCTCTATAGCAAACGAAATACCGTCCACCGCAGTGGTTCCGTTGAACTTTTTCACTAAATTTTGCACCTGAAGAATCGGCATCCGCACAATCATACCCCCTCTGTATTTTTTTGTCTATCCCGTCTCATCTTCTGTCTCGTCTCTCATCTTTCTTTCAAGCTCCATAATTTTATTGTAGAGTTCAAAGCCATCATTTTCGCTTGCCGCGGCTTCTTTTGTGCTCTCTAATTCTGCCAACGCTTCATCACGATACCCTGCTCTGTGATAAACCGATGCCACGTTTATAGCCATCTCAATCTTTGCTTTACTCTTTGCTTCGTGTGTATTCAAGAGCTCTGCTTCCGCTTCACCCATTTCAAGCCATCTGACGAGAACAGCTTTTGCCTCTTGATTTTCTGCGCCCTTTACGGTCAATGCTTCAATGACCTCATTCTCTAAGGCCTCCTCTCTTTCCTTGGTCATCTCTCGCTCTTCATCCGTCATGCTCTCTTGAGCCATTTTATATTCTTCCTCGCTTGGCCAATATGGTTGTTCAATGCTCATACGGGTGTGATAAATAATTATGCTTCATCTAAAATAATCCGCTTCTTGAACGCGCCGCGTTCGTCTCGTTTCTTTTTCTGAACTGCCACCACTTGTTCAATGTTCCAATTTTTGTTTTCTAAAATGGCGGTGATGACTTCAAACATATCTGCCATCTCTCCGATTGACTCATCCTTCAAAAATTCATTCACCTCTTCCAACAGCTTCTCTTTCAGCTTCTCCCGATACTCCGCGTCATCGGCAACATGCGTCACCGGCGTTTCGCCTTTCTTTTTGATTATTTCGGGAATATTATCGCGAACGAGTTTATTGTATTTCATGATAACTTCTTATTTATCACACTAAAGCGAATGATTTTGACTGGCGTATCCATCGTTACTTTATCTCCGTAGTATTTTTGATACTCTCTTAACATCGCCTCCCTGCTCTCGAATTTCTCATGTCCTTCAAAGTCGGCATCCTCAATTTTTGCCAGTATTTTCTCGCGCACCTCCGTAATCTCCACTTCGGCGAATTTCTTTCCCGATTCCCATTCTATCAAATCCAGCCCATCTCCGACTTTCAAATCTTTGTCGTCAAACAAGCGCCAGGTAACGGTCTTTCTCCGCTCTAAAATTTCGTCTGCCAAAAAACGTCTGAACTTCAATGTTTTCATACTCGAAATAAAATCCATTGACTTTCATTATCCTCCTTGTTATAAAGAAATCAACGTCGGGTGTAGGCCTAAAGGCCGAATAACGAGGCGTTTGCGGGACGCCTACAAGGAACACATACGCTCTGGAGACCCGACACCTCCGGTCAGCCAATCAACAATGGCTGGCCGTTTCTTTTTATTTCCCATGGCACTTCTTATATTTCATCCACTATAGGAAATGTCATGCGGGCATTTCCTTAGGTCAAAAACCTTTTACTCAAGAGTTTTCTTTTACTCCCCAGACGGCCCGCC
>JACQDT010000002.1 GCA_016200965.1 Candidatus Azambacteria bacterium
AGTTGGAGGACTCCTCGTTCCGCACGCAATTCGGCGACGTCATTGATTCTTTCGAAAAACATCTTCAAGCGTTTTCCGGTGCGATGGCAGAGAGCAGTCCCTCCGTGTTTATCGGAAAAGAAAATCCGGTGAGCGCCGCACGCGGTTTCAGCATGATGGTGTCTTCGTGCAGGACGCCGGCCGGAGACGGCGTTGTGGTCATTTTCGGGCCGAAGCGGATGAACTATCGCAGGAATCTCGGTTTGCTTGATGTCTTAATGGATGAATTGAAATAATATGCCCAGTAATACAACTTCCCGCGTGTTCTTCTCTCCGTACTGCGCGGCGCATACTAAAAGCAAAAGAGCAGTATGTGCGCGTGTTGCTCATCACAGCAATACAGAGAAGAACACGTGTATGCCGCCCAACGCCAAAGATAACCACATGAAAATACTACAAGGTCACAATCTATTAAGCGCATATTTCGCAGAATCCCGCCGGAAGGCGTTGGGCTCTGGAAGTTGATATACTGGGTATGGATAATTCGCAAGAGAATGTACAAAAGGAAGAATTGCCGCCGCCCGAGATAGAAATGATGCGGGCACAGCTCCGCGAGCAGGAAAAAGAAAAGAACGAGCTTATTGAATTATCGCGGCGCTTGAAGGCCGATTTTATAAATTATAAAAAAGATCAGGAGAAAGCGATGCAGGCCTTTGTGAAGTTTGCGGCGCGGGATATCATTGAGCGGCTCCTCCCCGTGCTTGATAGCTTTGAGCTTGCGATACAGCACGTTCCCAAAGAGCTTGAAGGAAACGGTTGGGCGCAAGGCGTGAAGCACACCAAGCAACAGGTAGACGCGGTGCTCAAAGATGTCGGGGTTGGAGAAATTCGAGCGCTGGGCGAGAAATTCGATCCCTCCGTGCACGAGGCAGTCGCCGAAGAAGCGGCGGACGGAGAGGAAGGAAAGGTGATTGAGGTTTTACAAAAAGGGTATGTGTTGCACGGCGAGGTGATCCGGCCGGCAAAAGTAAAAATAAGTAAAAAGAAAGAATAAACATATGGCAAAAATTCTTGGAATTGATTTGGGGACGACAAACTCGGCGATGGCCGTCATGGAAGGCGGCGAGCCGAGGATCGTTGAGAACAAAGAGGGCAACCGCACGACGCCCTCGATAGTTGCGGTTTCCAAGGGCGGCGAGCGGCTTGTCGGCTTGCTTGCGAAACGGCAGGCGGTGACAAACCACAAAAATACCGTGTTTTCGGCAAAGCGGCTCATCGGCCGGCGGTTTTCCGACCCGGAGGTCCAGCGCGATAAAAAGTGGCTTCCGTATGAGATTCGCGCGGCGGCAAACGGCGGCGTGGAAATAAAGATGGGGGAAAAATGGCACACGCCGCAGGAAATTTCCGCCATGATACTGCAAAAACTCAAGCAGGACGCGGAGGAAAAGCTCGGTGGAAAGATAGAGGAAGCGATAATCACCGTGCCCGCCTATTTTGACGACACTCAGCGCAAAGCGACCAAAGACGCGGGCGAGATTGCGGGCTTGAGAGTAAAGCGCATCATCAACGAGCCGACGGCCGCCGCGCTCGCCTACGGTTTGAACAAAAAGAAAAGCGAGAAAATCGTGGTGTATGACTTCGGCGGCGGCACATTCGACGTTTCCGTGCTTGAGATCGGCGACGACACCATCGAGGTGAAATCAACCGGCGGCGACACCCATTTGGGCGGAGACGACTTCGACCAGCGCGTCATCCATTGGCTCGTGGAGGAATTCAAAAAGGACCAGGGCATTGATCTGTCCAAAGACGTGCTTGCCGTCCAGCGGTTGAAGGAAGGCGCGGAAAAGGCGAAGCACGAACTGTCCAGTACGGTGGAAACGGAAGTGAACATTCCATTTATCACGTCGGGCGAGGACGGGCCGAAACACCTCAACATAAAAGTAACGCGGGCAAAACTTGAAGAGCTTGTCGCCGATTACATAGAAAAATCGATTGAGTTGACGAAAAAGACGGTTCAGGACGCGAAATTTTCCATTGCCGACATCAACGAAGTGATTTTGGTCGGCGGGCAAACGCGCATGCCGAAAATGCAGGAAGAAGTGAAGAAGCTGTTCGGCAAGGAGCCGCACAAAGGCATCAATCCCGATGAAGTGGTCGCGGTGGGCGCGGCGGTGCAGGCGGGGGTCTTGCAGGGGGAAGTAAGGGATATTCTTTTGCTTGACGTGACGCCGTTGTCGCTCGGGATCGAAACACTCGGCGGCGTGTGCACGAAAATGATTGAGAAAAACACTACCATTCCCGTGTCCAAATCGCAGGTGTTTTCCACGGCCGCAGACAGCCAGACGTCCGTCGAAGTGCATGTGCTTCAGGGCGAGCGCGAAATGGCGTCGGGCAACAAATCGCTCGGCAGGTTTATTTTAGACGGCATTCCGCCGAGCCCTCGCGGCGTGCCGCAGGTGGAAGTGTCGTTTGACATAGACGCCAACGGTATTTTAAATGTGAAAGCAAAGGACAAAGCGACGAATAAGGAACAATCCATACGCATTGAGGCGTCTTCCGGTCTTTCTAAAGAGGAGATTGAACGGATGAAACAAGATGCTCAGGCGCATGCCGAAGAAGACAAAAAGAGAAAGGAAAAAGTGGAAGCGAAAAACAACGCCGAGACGGTGGTGTATTCCGCCGAAAAGACACTGCGCGAATTTTCGGGTAAAATAACGCAAGAGGATAAAAAGGAGCTGGAAGGGAAGATGGAAGCGCTTAAAAAAGTAAAAGACGGCGACGATATCGCCGCTATCACGAGCGCGATGAACGAACTTTCCGCTTCGTTGCAGAAAATAGGGGCGCAGATGTACAAAGACCAGCCGCAGGGAGGCGAGCCGAAAAAAGGCGATGAGAAGAAAGAAGGCCCCATTGAAGGAGAATTCGAGGAGAAAGGTAAGCCCCAAGAATGACTAAAAAACGAATAGTTCATCTTGCCTTTGCATTCGCGTCGTGCGTACTTTCGTTTCTTATATGGCGCACGGTACATAACGATTTCAGCGTGCTGGATGGATTTGATGTGACGGAAATCGGCGCGTTAACCGCCGTGGTCATCGGCGTATTCATTCTCTGTGCACTTTTGTTTTCGCGCGTTGAGACCTTTGTCGTATATGCTGTCTTTCTTGTTGTTTTTCTCGCGGTGGTCGGTTTTGGGTGGCAGTACGCCATCGCGACGGCGCTCGCATTTTTACTTTTTGAATACGGAGCGATACAAACGCGCTTTGTGAGCAACAGCCGTCTTGTCGCGCGTTTTTATCCGTTTGCGTTTTCCGGCGCGCCGATCATGCTGACTGGCATGGCGGTTCTGTTTGCGTGTTCCGCTTATTTTTATCCGTTCCAAGTGGATACCCTGAAGGTGCCGCCGCAATTATTCGACTGGGCCACCCCGCTTGCCGAATCATTTATCACGTCCCGTGTGCCGTATTATCGCCAGGGAATGACGATAGATGAGTTTTTTCAGGCAAGCACCGCCGAATCGCTGAAAGGCGTTGATATCGCGCATGCGCCCGCGCAGGTGAAAGCGGCGGTACAAAAGGAAATCACCAAGCAAAAAGACGGCCTTTCAAAACAATTCGGCGTGACGTTTTCCGGAAACGAAGATTTTAAGAAGGTAGCTACCCTTGTCGCTGACGGGTATCTGAACCGCTATCTCGGTTCGTATAAGGGTTTCGTGCCTCTCGTGGCCGCGGCATTCGTGTTTCTTGCGACAAAGTCGCTTGGGTTTATTGTGAATCGTTTTGCGGTGTTTTTCGCATGGCTTACCGCGCGCGCGCTGGTGGTGGCTGGAGTAGCGCATAAGGAAAAGACAATGGTTGAGAAAGAAGTATTGGCGATATAAGCGTCACCGCAATTATGGCAAAAGATTATTACGCAATATTGGGCGTGGCTCGCGGCGCTTCGGAAGACGAAATAAAAAAAGCGTATCGGAAACTCGCGCACACGCATCATCCTGACAAAAAAGGGGGAACCGAAGCGAAATTCAAAGAAATAAACGAGGCGTATCAGGTCCTTTCCGACAAAATGAAGCGTCAGCAATATGATATGTATGGAAGAGTATTTGAAGGCGGCCAAGGCGCGGGAGCGCCCGGCGGAGGATTCGGCGGTTTTCAGTGGGATGCCGCAGGCGGATTTGAGGGAGAAAATTTCTCGGATATTTTTGAGGACTTTTTTGGTTTTGGGCGCCAAGGAGCACGTGCGTCGGCAAAAAGCGCGCGCGGCGAGGATATTCAGGTAACGTTGGGCGTCGATCTTGAAGATGTCGCATTCGGGAAAGAAAAGGAGATACGTCTGAAGCGGCATGTCGCGTGCGCGCAGTGCAGTGGTTCCGGCGCGGAGCCGAAATCGGAGATCATATCCTGCGAGACATGCGGCGGGACGGGGCAAGTGCACACCCAGCACAGAACCGTTTTTGGCGTTATCGCGCAAACCGGCGTGTGCGCGCATTGCCACGGAAGAGGAAAGACGCCCAAACACAAATGCGCGCATTGCCACGGCGCGGGCATCAGGCAGGAGTCCGACGCGTTCACCGTGAAAATTCCTGCGGGGATTGATTCGCGGGAAGCGTTTCGCGTCGCCGGAAAAGGGGAGGAAGCGCCCTATGGCGGCAAGGCGGGCGATTTGTACGTGATTGTATCGGTGGCTTCTCACTCCGAGTTTTCGCGGCAAGGGAGCGATCTGTACAAGAATTCGCGTGTTTCTTTTTCACAAGCGGCGCTTGGCGGCAAACAAGAGGTGAGTACGCTATGGGGGGCTATCACGCTTTCCATCCCGCAAGGCGTACAGTCAGGGACGGTCATTCGCGTTCCGGGCAAAGGGATGCCGAAAAAATCAGGGTATGGCAAGGGCGATTTGTTCGTGTCGGTGTTTGTGGAAACGCCCGCAAAGCTTTCGCATCGTCAGAAAGAATTGTTGGATGAGTTGAAAAAAGAAGGGCTTTAGCCGTTGATTTTTTCTTTCGTTGTCGGTACAATAATGCGTATCTTTTGTGGTGCGAGGGCCGTTAGCCCCTCACTTGGAAAGGATTCCGTTACGTTCTACTATGTTCTACATTTACGTGTTACAGAGCAAAAAGGATAAAAAGATTTACATTGGTTATACCGCTGATCTCAAGAAGCGATTTGAAGAACATAATAGCGGCGTGGTACCATCAACGAAGCCGAGGATTCCTTTTGCATTAGTATATTATGAAGCTTATGCTTCGCAGAAGGACGCCAAGCATCGAGAGAGAATGTTGAAAAAGTTTTCAGGATCGGTAACACACTTACGGAAAAGAATTATGCATTCAGTTATCCTTTCCAAGTGAGGGGCCTATAGCATAGTGGTAGTGTCCCGATTTCAGCTGTAGCTGAAATCGAGGATGCTCGACACCGACTTTATCGGTGTCGGCACACCCGCCTTGTCCCGATAAATCATTTCTACGGAATAGATTTATCTAGGATGCTCGATTCTCGGCAAAGCCGGAATCGGCACGCGTGGGTTGATAAATTCAAAAATGTTTTTTGTTTACATCATTAAGTCGTTTGAAGGTGGTAGGTATTATGTTGGGAGTTGTGATAATGTTGAGAAGAGAGTAGAACAGCATAATAAGGGGAGAGTAAGGTCAACGAAAGCGTTTGTTCCGTGGGAACTGTTGTACACAGAGAAATTTAAAAGCAGGTCCGAATCCAGAAATCGGGAGCGACAGTTAAAAAGTTGGAAAAGCAGGGAAGCATTGGAGAGGTTGATGAGAAAACGCTTTTGAATTTTACAAAACGGATCCCGATAATCGTTTATGATTATCGAGGATTCTCGATGAAGTTGGGAGATTCTCGATGTGCAGAGGTGGGCCCATAGCACAGTGGTAATGCACCCGCCTTGCACGCGGGGGATGGGAGTCCGATTCTCCCTGGGTCCACCTCTGCACATCGGGAAGGGACGGGAGTTCGACTGCGTCCGTCCGAAGCTTTAGCGAAGGAGGATCCTCCCATGGTCCATCAAACTATGGTTATCTACGAATATCTACGCAACTTCATACTGACAAATTGGCAATCCTTTTTAGTCGGAATATTGGCGAGTGCTATTGCATCTGGAATAGTTGCATTTTGGCTATTAAGGTTTTTAGAACACCAAGGCTTGAATTACATTTAGACTATATTCCACAAAAGACGACACTGAATGGCATTAGTTTGCCTATTCTTGATATCTCCGTGTTGAATAAAAAATGGTGGGTTGGATTTGGTAAAGAAGATGTTTCTTTCGGTTTGTTTATACCAACCAAATTTTTTAGTACAAATAAAGAAAGGTAATTAGTGGGAAACGTAACCAAAATAGGTTGCGAGGAATAATTTGAACAAATTATCTTTCCGGTGATTGAATCGATACTCCACCTCTTTAAGATACATCGGAAAGTGATATTTGGAAACCCCGCGGTAATTGTACAA
>JACQDT010000003.1 GCA_016200965.1 Candidatus Azambacteria bacterium
GCGAGAGCTTCTTTTTTGAGGCCTGCTCCACTGAAGGCTTATTACTCATACTGATAACTTTTTACGCAGACCGCCATCTCACCTTGAGAAGAGGGCCTACTTTGATTACTTTAATAATGCGTACGTTAACTGGATCAAGTCCTGGTCGCCCAAGGCGACCATCGACCGACTTTCCATTCCGAACATAAAGGAAATAAGTTACATGCTTTCCCTATTCACTTTTCAACGAGCCACCCTTTCCTATCGTTTCTGATTATCTGCCACCCCTCATGCCGCTCTCTTGTTCCTTCATAACAGACAAGACATCGGCATCAAAGCTGACAACTAAAAACAATGCGACACTTCACTCTCATTTTTTCCATTATAATCCCTCGGCACGCAAAGGTCAACCGCTGTGGTCAACGCCCCGACTATGGCTTAAATAAAGCGCATTTAAACCATAGTCTTATTATACAGAAAATAACGGCTCTAGAAAACCCCTTGCTATGGATATTTGTGGATAACTTAAAACCGTGGAATGCGGTGCTTGAAACGTGGTGCTTGAAACGTGGTGCTTGAAACACGGAAACATGAACTGGAAAAACAGAAAAAATAGGGAAATTAATAAGGAAATAGGAAAAACAGCGGAATTTCCTTATTTTTTCTACCGCCGTAACTTGTAAAAGCTCGCCTGTCCGTGCCCGTCTGACCGAACCACCATTTTTTTCATGCACAATTCTCTTAGATCGTTTCGGATCGTCCTGTCGGTGAAATCGGGAAAAAATTGCATGACATCCTTGAGCTTGATAGTATCGTCTTTTCGCGTATTGAAAAATTGCAAAATTTTCTTTTGGCGGTCGCTCAGCGCACCAGCCGCGTCAAACGCGGCCCTTACTTGATTCTCTTCTTTTTTTTGCGTTTCAAAAGGCACCGACGTACTTTCCTGTTTCTTTATCACCACGGGCTTGTCCGCCGCCACTTTCTGCGAAAGAAAAGCGCTTGCTTTCCTGTATTCGTTCTTCAATACCAGAAAATTAACTTCGCGGGAATTGCTTACTTTTTGCGCAAGCGAAAGAAGAGCTGAAATGGAGCGAACGCGCTCTAACAGGTCGGATCTTTTTTCATTGTCTTGAAGCGCGTTGGGATACTCCGCTAAAATATCGGCTGCGGATTGCTTTATCCTGTTTTTCAGAAACTCGTTTTCCACCGTCGCGTCAATCACGCGCCATACTGCGTACGTAAGATTGAGCAGGGTGCGCCACTCGGCGGTTTTCTCAAAATCCGAGCTGTCGCTCCCCTCGCGAAGTTCCGGAAGAATATCGGAAAGAGTAAGGTTATCCATACCCAGTATATCAACTTCCAGAGCCCAACGCCTTTTGGCGTCCGTACTCCGATAAGCGTAAACCAATAAATCTCCGACCTTGCCCAGTAATACAACTTCGGCAACGTTCGTTGTGGCGAAGCCAGCCGAAGTTGATATACTGGGCTTGAGTTGTTTTCAGATACCGTTCACGGCGTTGGGCGTCTTTTCTATCAAGACATCCTTCAAAATAGATGAGCCGGAATGGCAATCGAAACTTTGTTGAAAAATTTAATCCTCTTTTGTGTTCTTCTACTCTTCGTTTCAGGTTGTGCGTATACCCGATATACCGCTCCTTGTCTTTTGAGCTTTCAAGAACGTACGCATAGAAGAACACGCTGGAAGTTGTATTACTGGGCATATACACACGAGCGTATAGAAAAACCGGTATTCTGTCAATCCAAATAAAAAAACGCCGCGGGGCGTTTTTACGGGATATTTTTCGTATATTATTTCAAAAATTGCGCGATGGCATCTGTTGAAACCGCAAATACATACCCCAAGGAGTTCACCGAAGCGATTCCCACTACATTTCCGTCAAGCGCAATAAGCGGAGCGCCCGTGGCAAACCGGAACTCTTCCTTTATAGTGGTATCCACCAAAGCGCCGTCCACGCTTTTTATCGCGCCGATGTTCACAAAAGGAATAAGCGATGAAACTCCCCTTTTTATACCCATCAAAAATACCGTTGTTCCCGTCAGCTCGCCGACATCTTCCGCAAAAGATACCACCGGCAAATTAGACGCCTCAACCCGCAGCAGCACAAGACCGTTCTCTTCGGAAACCTTCACTATGCGGGCCGACATGTCCTGTGACGCCATCTGCACTCCGATACGGGATGCTCCCGCGCTTACATTTTCCCTCCGGGTCAGGATGAGGCCGTCAGCGCTCACCACAAATCCCGAACCACCCGCCAGCACCGCATTCCCGTTAAACGACGTCACGCTCGCCACAGCGGACCCGTTTTTGCGGTACGCGCGGTCCATGGTTTCTTTTTCTTTCAGCACCACCTGTTCCGTTTTATTCACTATCACCGTCTGCGTCCGGGAAATAAACGGCGCATCGGGCCACCATCTGCCAAACAGCCACGGGACAAAAATCCCGCCGAGACCGCCTACCATGAATATAAGCAATAGAATAAATATTTTTTTGAACATACCCGCTAGTTAGGAAACCATTGTGCCGAGAGCAACACCGTCGCGACTCCCGCGCACAATATAAGGACATTCATCAGGAGCGATCGTTTTGTGAATTGCAGCGAAAAATAACGATGCGCGATGTCCCACAGGGTATAATAGATAATACCAAGAAGAAAAACAATGTTTACGGCATGAAACGGGAGCTGGCCGAAAATCCAATAAAACTCCGCCATAAGCAAACCCACTACAAAGGAGAGGCAGAAGAGACGGAATTTCAGCCAGAACCCGAGCTCGAGCGCCGCGGTATGCGAGAAAAAAAAGAGAATGAAGCTGGCAAAAAACATCCCCGAAAGAGCCGTCCATAACGGAAAGTGAAGAAAAAAACGGGCGGTAAGAAAAAGGAAGGCAAGCGCAAGAAATATGACGAAAGAAAAAAGCACGATGGGATCGTGCTTTCTTTTTTTGGCGGAATATATAAATGCAAAAAACAATATGCTGGCAAACACAGCGATTATGTGCGCAGAAAAATTGCCTATGGGGAATAGAGAAAGGAACAAGACGACCGCGGTCGAGAATAAAAACGCGATTGCCGCTACGTTTACCCGACGAAACGCGAACCAGCAACCCGCAGCAATAAGAAACGGCGTCATCACAAGCGGCCAGTAACTGCCCGGGTACGCCAGCAGACGCGCTTCAAGCAACAATAAAAACCCAAGAGAAAGAAAAAATGAGGGCATTACTTATATAAAGCGGATGGAAGTATTGCACAAAAAGACGCTCGTCGGTTTCCCCAGCGAGGAAACCGCGCTTGACCTCGGCCACGACTCGCACAGCCTCGCTGGACTGCGATGTGTACCCAATCGCTTCGCTCTTGGACACATCGGGATCCTTGCTCGCCCCGTTCCCGACTCGTCCGGGAACATCCCGGAATCCTGCGGGGCTTGGTGTCGCC
>JACQDT010000038.1 GCA_016200965.1 Candidatus Azambacteria bacterium
TCAATTTTGGAAAAAGTGCGAACCCACTACGAGCAGAACCCTGACGAAACCTAACCGCTCGGGCGGCGCGGAATTCCCCCCTTGAACCCCCCTTCCGCGCCGCCCTCGCGGGAGTCCAAGCGTTTTGCCCGCGAAGCGGGCTAGTAAGAGTTGCCCTTGCCCCACCCTCCCAGTGCGCGGGCAACAATTTACTCCCTTTTAGTTTATCACAATATCTAAAGTTTGGATATTGATTTCTTGGATATATCTTGTTAGTATATGGTTAAGTCAATCCAAACAAAGGAATATGCTTATTTTGTCCAAAAACTGCGCAAGGCGCGAATAGAGGCAAGATTGACACAGGTGCAAGTCGCCAACAAGCTCCGCCGACCACAATCCCATATTTCCAATGTGGAATCAGGACAACAGAGAGTGGATGTCATCGAGCTTCAAAGATTCGCAAAAATTTATGGAAAGAGCATTGATTATTTTCTGAAATAATATGAACTCACAAAAAGGTTTCATTCAAATACCTATCTTAATCGCCATTATTATTGGCGTGCTTGTGGTCGGCGGAGCCGGATATGTTGGGGTGCACCAATATCAAAGCAATAAGAATGAGTCGATACGAAGGGATGGCATCACGCAAGCCAGACGAACCGCTTTATCAAATTCTGAAATCGTAGATCGGGTTAAGCCGGCGACCGTCTTTATCGAAACCAAAAAAGGAGCAGGTAGCGGCATGATTATAGATGAAACCGGATATATCCTTACAAATGCGCATGTTGTATGGGACGCTTCCGCCGCAAAAGTAAAACTTTCTGACGGCAAGACTCTTTCCGCCGAGGTTATTGGACGAGATGAAATTATTGATTTAGCAATTCTGAAAATAGTCGGCAACGATTTTTCAAAAGTATCTTTCGGAGATTCTGACAACGTAATACAGGGCGAAGATGTTTTTACTCTTGGTTATCCTTTTGGGCTTGAGGGAGATGTGAGCTTCAAAGAAGGAACAATCTCACGAAGGATTAGTGATGAAGACGCAACCTATTTGGAAACCTCTGCGGAAATTCACCCCGGTAATAGTGGTGGGCCTTTGGTCAACAAGTACGGCGAAGTCGTTGGTATAAATACCGCTTCCTACGGACAATCAATTAAGGGCGTTACGGTGGGGGAAACAATTAAACTTGCAATTCCTATAAATGTTGCAAAAACTCTTATCCCTGAATTAAAAAGTGGCAGAAAAATTGTTATAGATCATAAACAATATGAACCAGAACCTCCGACACAAAATTCTTCAGAAGCAATCGCAATAAAAGCTCAATTTGTTGCATATTGCGAAATTCAGTACGAAAATTTGCGGATGGAAAACCTAAAGGTTTTTGAGGGCGTAAGTCCAGAGAATCTACAGAAAACCGCAGACACTATAAACGAATTTTACGAAGGAGTTTGCCGCGATGGTGGACACTTTGATACATTGAGTTATAGGTACTGTGATGGAGGGCATGCCTATATCCACACTCCAGAATCTTTCGTAAAAAAATGCGTAGAATGGAAAATGGGTCAATTATGATAATTACTATTAATGAGAAAGAAAAGATTGAAAAGTTCACAGCAGAAAAGTTTATTGAAGCATATAATGCACGATTCAATACGACATTTGCGATTAAAGAACATTCCGATAAACCTGATTTTATTTGTAAGGACAAAAATGGGGTCGAAATGAAACTCGAAACAACACTAACAGAAGATCAAGACAATGATATAAGGGCGCTGTTGGGAAGATCAGAGCATAAAAATTTTGAATATGTGAGAAAACACGGAATGAATCCCGCAAGTGCGCTTTTGGGCAATGTAATGAAACACGCCTACAATAGAATTTCCGAGAAAATGCTTAAGAATTACGGCAAGAATGTTGCGCTGGTTCTTCGAGATGCCTCTCCGCTTGAGTGGGATTGGGATATTTGTCTTCCAGAACTAAAAAAGAAATTAGAAAGCAATTCCAATCCATTTGATAAAGGAGTATGGATACTCACAATATCTCAAAATCAAAATAAGATTTTCCAGGTTTTGTAATTAGAATGAACCCGTGGCGAAAAATAGATATTCAAGTGAAAAAGGGGCTAATTGAAGATAAAGACTTGAATGATTTTCTAAGTCCTTTTTTCGATTCCGCAACCGAACGGAAAAAGTTTATTCAGAAATGTTTATTAAAACTTAAAACGCGGAGAATGTTATTGAGGACACAATGGTATGCAGAAATCGCGGATGGTTTAGACGTGGTTAGGAGTAATAGACCGGCACTACAAATCATTTTTCTCATGTCCTTAGCAGAGGGCGTAGCGCGTCTAAGAACGGGTGTTATGGACGACGATACTGTCAGTAGTAGAAAAATGATCTATGAATTTTTCAAATTTACCACTGCCGAAGATAAAAAGTCTTTGGCTCAAAAATTTCAAAGAGCGCTTATATCCTATAAACATCACAAATTAAGGTTTTCTTCTGCTATTAGTATCTTGTATGATATCCGCAATAAAGCCGTCCACGGAGATGATTTTTATAGCTTTTCTTTATTAAACGAAAAGCAGAAGAAAGAGTTTGTAGATGGTGGTTATACGCATTACGGTATTATGACAACGGGTTTTTTAGGAAAGAGAGGAAAAAGAAAAAGGCGTGTTTCGCTTGATATCGTTTTGACCTATAAAGAATTGCGCGCTATCATAGCCAGAACTGCACTTGAGAACATTCGAAAATTATTTTAGATATGCCCGCTTCGCGGGCAAAACGCTTGGACTCCCGCGAGGGCGGCGCGGAAGGGGGGTTCAAGGGGGGAATTCCGCGCCGCCCGAGCGGTTAGGTTTCGTCAGGGTTCTGCTCGTAGTGGGTTCGCACTTTTTCCAAAATTGAGACGATACTCGTGACAGGCGGAGCTGGGTTCGTCGGCTCGCATTTATGCGAGCGCCTTTTGGCGGAGGGAAACCGCGTCATCTGTCTTGATAATCTTTATAGCGGTTCTCGCGAAAACATCGCGCATCTTTTGAACAATCCGAATTTTGAATTTGTCCGCCACAATGTCATTGATCCGTTTTACCGTAAGGTTGATGCGATTTATAACCTCGCGTGTCCCGCTTCGCCGGTGAGTTATCAGTTCGATCCGGTTTACACCGTAAAAACCAATATCATGGGCGCGCTCGCGATGCTTGATCTCGCGCGCAACACCGGCGCGCGCATCTTGCAGGCATCTACCTCGGAAGTATACGGAGACCCATTGGAACATCCGCAAAAAGAGACGTATTGGGGAAATGTGAATGTGGCAAGTCCGCGTGCATGTTATGACGAAGGCAAGCGCGCTGCCGAGACGCTGTTTTATGATCATGCGCGCGAGTACGGCATAGACATCCGCGTGGTCAGGATTTTCAATACGTATGGTCCGCGCATGGCTGTCAACGATGGCCGCGCGGTTTCCAATTTTATCGTGCAGGCGCTTCGCGGCGAGGATATCACCGTATACGGAAAAGGGAATCAGACGAGAAGCTTTTTATATATTGACGACCTTATCAACGGACTCGTGGCAATGATGGAGCACGACGATTTTCAGGGGCCGGTGAATCTGGGCAATCCGAATGAGATTTCCATCGCCGAGCTTGCGAATAAAATCCTTATTGAAACCGGTTCGCGTTCACGCATCATCTACCGCGATGCGCTTACAAACGATCCGCAAAAGAGGAATCCCGATATCGCACTCGCAAAAGAAAAGTTTGGGTTTGCTCCCAAAACTGATGTTACGATCGGCGTGCAAAAGACAGTCGCGTATTTCCGCGAGCGCCTGCGAAAGAAAACGCATGTTGCTGTGTTTACGACTGCATACAAGCCGTTGATGGGGCCGGCGGAAGAATATTTGCAGAGCGTCATTGCTCAGATGCCGCACATTCATTTTCACATCATCACCGGCAAGTTCAAGCGCGGCCTTCCCTCAAAAGAAGAAGGAAAAAATCATACGATATATCGGATCGGCATGGGAAGCAGCGCGGATAAATACCTTTTGCCGTTTCTCGGCCTTATAAAAGCGAGCCGGCTTCACGCCAAAGAACCTTTCGCGCTTGCGTGGGTCCTCATGGCAAGCTACGGCGCGCTTGCGGGGCTTCTGTTCCGTGCGTTTCACAAAGTGCCGTTCATGGTGCTTTTGCATCACGGCGATCTTGAAGGAAGGACGCTTGCGAAAGCGCGTTTCATCTGGCCGCTGTATAAAATGGTTTTCACCAAAGCCGAAGCGGTGAATGCTCCAGATGCCGCGACGGCGAAAAAAGCGCGCATGATGGGGAGGGGCGGCATGGAATTGATATCGGTCCAATCGTCGCTTGAGGCAAGTAGCATCAAGGAAACATTTTACAAAATTACCAACAAAATGGAGAAAAAACTGCACGTGCCGCGGTAGTGTTGTATGTAAGAAAACAAAAAGAGGGGAGCAACGTTTCGCCCCCTCTTTTTTATTTTTCCGTTCCCTTATTGCAGGGACGGAGAGAAAATGATCGTTTGGTCAACGTGCTTGCGCTTAACGGCACGGACGATTTCGTGCATGTCTTCCGTTTTCTCCACCAGCAGAATATAGGTCTTCGGGCTTCCATTTGGCAGGAGTCGGCTCTGCAAGGAATTCGAGAAGAAAAACATCGTACCGGCGGTTTTAATGTTCAGTGTGGCGATAAACCTCCTTTCACGCCATATCCGACGCTGTTCATTCCACAATGCGGATGCGTCCGTATGTTTCCCGATGGTGATTCTTCGCTCTTCCTCTTTTTTCATCGTTCCCTCCTTGTTGACGGTTGACGGTTGAAAGCAATGTGTGCAAACCGGGTTCTATGTTACTCTTTTGACGCGGCATTGTCAATCGGCGCCTGCCGATAAAGACCAAGTGTTTTTTGGATTGAACTTTCCAGTGAGAATTTCAACGCGATTGTTTCCGCGGCGCTTGCGCCGAGCTCCTGCGCGCGTTTTTTATTTTTGGAAAGTCCGGCAACGGCATCCCATAGTTTCCCGGGCGTCATATGCGAGATAAGTATGCCGTTTTTGCCGTCATGCAGTATTTCCGGCACGCCGCCCACGGCGGATGCCACGCACGGCAATTTTGCCGCCATCGCTTCAAGGAGAGCATACGGAAAACCCTCCTTTTTTGAAGGAAGCGCGAACACGTCAAACGCTTTCAGGTATGAGGCCGCGTTTTGTATCGCCCCCGTGAGTATGAATCGGTCTTCCAGTTTATATTTGGCGATGAGGTCTTCAATTTTCTCTTTTTCGGGACCCTCGCCTATAATGACGAATTTAACCGGCGAGGAATGTGCGGAGATTGCCGCAAATACGAGCGTGTCAAGCGATTTGTTTTTATAGAAATTTGCCACGGTGCCCACGACAAAGTCCTTTTCGCCAAGCGTCAATCGTACGCGCGCTTCTTTGCGTGAAAGCGGTTTGAGCGCGGAAACGTCAACGCCGTTGTAAATAGTGACCAGTTTTTCTTCAGGTGCAATATTAAGTTCGCCCGCGCGCTTCTTATCGTATTCCGACACGCAGATGATAATATCCTGGAAACGGGCGGCGATTTTCGTGATAAGCGTGAAGACGGATTTTTGCCACTTCGGGCGCTGTTCGTTGAACACCCATCCGTGCGCGGTAAAAATAATGTAGGGCACGTGGGCGAGTTTTCCGGCCACCGCCCCCACCGCCCCGACTTTTGAGCTGTTTAAATGCAGAATATCGGGTTTTTCTTTTCGTATCAGCCAGAATAATTCCCAAAAAAGTTTTATATCCCCAAAAAAACTTATTTCTCTCCTGACGCTTTTTATTTCTCTGAAGGGAATCTCCGCATCATGCATTTCTTCCCAGAGATGGCTGTTTGCTTCGCTTGCGACGGTCACGTCAAATCCATCCCGTTGTGCGGCATGCGCCAAATCGCGCACATATTTTTGCGCGCCGCCGATTTCTGCTTTAGTGATGACAAAAAGTATTTTCCTTAGAGGCATAATGCGTTACGTTCCATCATACAACAAACGGGGAAAATAAAAAACTCCGTCGTTCCGCATGAATTTGCGAAACGACGGAGCGTTCCTGCGTTGTCACACGACCCCCTCAAGGGAGAGGTGTGCGAAGAGGATGTCCTGTTCCCGATGGGAAATTGTTTTCATTCCCAATTTTTCCGCGGCTGCCTTGTGAGAAGGCGCAGTGCCCACATAGAGAAGTTCTCTGTGCGGGATTTTAACTTCCTCGCCAAGGCGTTTCATCTCTCCTCCAATGTTGCGACAGTGGTGATGGACGTAGGCCGCCCGGCAATAATCCATCACGCGGGAGGCCCGCACTTTCTCACAATGAAGAGGATTCGTGACGGCCAGAAGGACGATCGGCATTTTCGATCGCAGGAAAATTTGGTCCGCGATTTCTGCGTCCAGCATGAAGCACGCATTCCATGTTCTGACGAACTTATCATATAATTCTTCGTTCGTCAGCTTTCTTTTCGGGAAGCTGTATACCGCTTGATCGTATAACTGGTCAAAGACCGTGTATCCAGAATTACAGCATTCATAGAGGCCGCTTTCGAAGATGATGCTGTAAATTCCGCCGGCAAGTTTTTCATCGCCCGCCGCCAATTCACGGCAAAATCTTTCTTTGTCGAAGAAAAATACCACTTCGTGATCAAGCAATAACCCTTTCGGACGCCCATTTTCCATTGGATGTCTCCTTATGTAAAGGTGCGGTTCATTGCAAGCATCTTTTCTTAATCTAAGACGAAAGATATCAAGATAAAATACTTGTGTCAATCGCATGCATCGGTTTGATTTTCACGATATTTTATGATATTCTGATTGCTCATGAATCAGAAAAAGATACTCATCTTTTCTCTCGCGTATGTGCCGTTTATGGGAGGCGCAGAGGTAGCGATTGAGGAGATCACTAACCGTATCAGCCATGCGGATTTTTCGTTTGACATGATCACCCTGCGGTTTGACGCGAATCTCCCGAGGTATGAAAAAATAGGAAACGTACACATACATCGGATCGGTTTTACAAAGTGGGGGGCAATGAATAAATATCTTTTCCCTTTCACCGCATGTTTCAAAGCATGGCGTCTGCACAGGAAGAACGAGTATGACGGCATCTGGGCGATGATGGCGAACTATGCCGGATTTGCCGCGTTGTTTTTCAAGATCGCGCATCCGCGCGTGCCGTTTTTACTTACGCTCCAGGAAGGCGATCCGATCGGCTACATCAAGCATAGGGTGCGGTACGTGTATCTGTTGTTCGCCCGTATTTTTACCAAAGCGGATTTTGTGCAGGCGATTTCGCACTATCTTGGGAAATTTGCACGCGACATGGGATTTACCGGCCTGCTTGAAGTAGTGCCTAATGGAGTAAACACCAAACACTTTTCATTCGCATATCCGCAGGCGGAATTAGATGCATTGAAACAAAAGCTCGGCAAGAAGAATGATGACCGTTTTTTGATAACCACCTCGCGCCTGGCGAAGAAAAACGCCGTTGACGACGCGATCAAGGCGTTGCCGCTTCTGCCCGAGAGTGTGAAATTCCTGGTGCTTGGTATCGGGCCCGACGAAGCGATGCTTAAAAACCTCGCACGCGAGATCGGCGTTGAAAAGCGCGTGTTGTTTTTAGGCCAGATAACGCATGCCCAAATGCCGAAATATTTGCACATTTCGGATATGTTTATCCGTCCCTCTCTTTCGGAAGGAATGGGCAATTCGTTCGTTGAAGCGATGGCGGCAAGCGTGCCGGTGATCGCCACGCAAGAAGGCGGCATTGCCGATTTTCTCTTTGACCCGGATAAAAATCCCGACAAAGAGCCGACCGGTTTGGCGGTCAGGCCCCGTTCCCCGGAAGATATCGCCCGTCAGACGGAGCGATATCTTAAAGACACGGTGCTTGCCGCGCGCATCGTTGCCAATGCAAAAAAGCTCGTGTTTGAAAAATACGACTGGGACTTTATCGCACGCAAGATGAAAATCATTTTCAACACCTTATGCGGATCTTAATTTGCACCGGTATGTTCCCGCCCGATATCGGCGGGCCGGCAACCTACAGTAAAACGTTGGCCGATGAACTTCCTATGCGCGGCATTGCGGTCGATGTCCTTTCGTTCGGCGAAGTGCGGCATCTGCCGAAAATCATCCGCCACGGCGTTTATTTTTTCAAAGCGCTCAAGCGCGCGCGTAACACTGATATTGTGTTCGCGCAGGATCCTGTTTCTGTTGGAGTGCCGGCGTGGTGCGCGGCGAAACTTTTGGGGAAAAAGTTCGCGTTGAAAATAGTCGGTGATTATGCCTGGGAGCAGGGCATCCAGCGTTTCGGGGTTCGTGATATGCTTGATGATTTTTCTCAAAAGCGAAGAGGGTATGGCGCGCGCGTGGATATGCTTAAACGCGTACAGACCTTTATTGCGCGTCGGGCGCGCGCGGTTATCGTGCCAAGCGCCTATCTCAAGCGCGCGGTTGCGGCATGGGGCGTGCCGGATGGCAACATACATGTGGTGTATAACGGGTTTGAGGTCGCTCATTTTTCTTCCGCGGGCGTAGCCGGCAAAAAATCAAAAAAATATACGATTGTGTCAGCGGGCCGTTTTGTCCCCTGGAAGGGATTTGCCATGTTGGTTGAGATCATGCCGCAGATACGGGCAACTTTTGATGCCGAGCTTGTTATCGTCGGCGACGGGCCGGAGAAAGATCGTCTTGCCGAAACGGTGCGCGCGCTGGGGCTTGAAGAATATGTCGTGTTTAAAGGACGGCTTTCCCATGATGCGTTTTTGCATGTGGTGGCCGATGCTGATGTGTTTGCGCTTAACACCGCGTACGAAGGATTTTCGCATCAGATTCTTGAGGCGATGGCCCTTGGAACGCCGGTGGTTACCACGAACGCGTGCGGCAATCCGGAATTGATTTCGTCGGGAAAAGAGGGAATACTGGCGTCATATAACAATAAAAAAGAATTCACGGAGGCGATTCTTTCATTGCTGAGCGATAAAGCGTTGCGAAACGATGTGGCGGTTCACGCCAAACAAAAAGCGGCGCAATTTTCCATCACGCGCATGGTAAACGGAACGCTCGCGCTTCTTTCACGCATATGAATGTACTCATGATTTCAACCGACAGGAATATTTTTAAAGAGGGTTCCGAAGCGCGTGCGCGTATGGCCCGGTATGGCGCGCTCGCAGACGAGTTGTATATCATTGTGCTTACTCGCCGGCGCGCTGGATGTGCACAGACACAAATCGCTTCGAATGTGCGGGTATACCCGACCGATTCACGCAGCAGGTGGAGATATGTTTTTGATGCGGCTCGCATCGGAAAGAAGCTGGTCGCGCCGACTCTCGTTACCGCGCAGGATCCTTTTGAGTGCGGGTTGGCGGGTTGGCGGGTTGCGCGGCATTTCAAGGCGCCGCTTCAGCTTCAGATACATACCGATTTTTTGAGTCCGTATTTTTTGCGCGAGTCGTTTTTGAATAAAATACGCGTGCGTATCGCGCATTTTCTCATCCCGCGCGCAACTCGCATCCGCGTGGTCAGCGAGCGCATAAAAAAATCACTTGTTTCGCGTTTCAAAATCCATATTTCAAAAATAGACGTGCTCCCCATTTTCGTGGACGTGGAAAAAATAGGCAGCGCTCCCGTAAAAACGGACCTTCGCAAAAAGTATCCGCAGTTTGATTTTATCGCGCTTATGGCATCGCGCTTTTCAAGAGAGAAAAATATTCCGCTTGCGATTGAAGCGTTCACCGAAGTGGTCAAAAAACATCCGCGGGCGGGGCTTGTCATTGTGGGTGACGGCCCGGAGGAATCAAATTACGAAACAGGACAAAATATCGTCGTTGAAAAATGGACCGATGATCTCCTGTCGTATTACAAAACGGCGGATGTTTTTTTGCTCGCTTCCGACTATGAAGGATACGGCAGAACCGCCGTTGAAGCGCTCGCCGCAGGCCTGCCGGTCGTGATGACCGATGCGGGCATCGCGGGCGAGGTAGTGAAAGACGGTGAAAACGGCCTTGTGACGCCTGTGGGAGACGCGCGGGCGTTCGCGGATGCCATATTGCGCATCCGCGAAAAAAGAGTGACACTGAAAGCGCGGATGCCGTTCTCGTTTTCGAAAGAAGATTACCTTAAACGCTATAAAGATTCATGGGAACAATGCGGCGTATTTTAATATTGACGCAGAAGGTGGATCGCAATGACGACGTGCTTGGGTTCATGCACGGATGGATCGCCGAGTTCGCAAAACAGTGCCCGCGCGTAACGGTGGTGTGTTTGGAAAAAGGGGAGTGCCATTTTCCCGCGAATGTGAAGGTGTTGTCGCTTGGGAAAGAAGAAGGGAGGTCCAAGTTGAAATATGTGAGCAGGTTTTTTCTTTATATATGGCATGAGCGCAAAAATTATGACGCGGTATTTGTGCATATGAACAGCGAGTATGTTCTGCTTGGCGGTTTGTTGTGGCGTGCGTGGGGAAAAAAGATCGGATTGTGGTATGCGCACGGAAAGACATCGCTCCTTTTGTGGCTGGCGGAACAATTGAGCGATATCGTCTTTACTTCCACGCCGGAAGGGTTTCGGCTGAAAAGCAAAAAAGTGCATGTGGTCGGGCAGGGGATAGACATTGAAGAATTTCACAGTCGGAAGCCGCGCGTCCCAAAAAATGGAGAGGCGTTCAGCATTGTCAGCGTCGGGCGGATTTCTCCGTCAAAGGACTACGATACGCTAATTGATGCGACGGAGATTTTGATGCAACAGCACGAAAAAGTGCGCGTGAGTGTCATCGGCGGCGCCGGTATGCCCCGCCAGAAAGATTATTTTGATTATCTCAAGAAGAAAGTCCGGGAAAAGGGACTCGGGAGGATTATTTCATTTTTAGGGCCGATTCCCCATAAAGATGTGCCGGGCCATCTTGCCCAAGCGGATGTGTTCGTAAACATGGGACATACGGGAAGTTTGGATAAGGCAGTGCTTGAAGCAATGGCATCGGGTCTCCCCGTGCTTACATGCAATGAAGCATTCAGCGGCGTGTTGGGCGCTCACCGCGATCTTTTGATGTATCCCAAGCGCGACGCATCCGCGCTTGCACAGAACATAAAGCGCATAGCACGGCTCGGGTCGAAGGAGAGGCAGGCGGTCACGAGTGATCTGCGCGCCATCATAGAATGCTCGCACAGCAAGAAAGATCTCATTAAGAAGATTGTTGAGTGGCTGTTTGGAGGCGAGCCAGTCGCGGTGGCCGAGCACTATAATGAAAGAGCGAGAGGAAAATACGGCGAGAATTACGAGCATCATCGCTGGTTCGCCACGCCGGTTTTGAAGGCCGGATACGATATGACAAAAGCCGCGATCGAACGTTACGCGCTCAAAGAAAAAAGAATTTCGTTCAAAGATTGTCTTGAGTTGGGTCCGGGTCCGGGCACATGGACGAAGGTGTTTTTGGAGAGTCATCCCCGGGCGCGTTTTGATTGCGTGGACATATCCAAAGAAATGCTTGCATTGTCGCAAAAGGCGCTTGGCACATTTAAAGGTGTCCGTTTTTTCGAAAGCGATTTCATGGATTTTTATCCCGGCAAGCAGTATGATTTTTTCTTTTCTTCGCGCGCGCTTGAATATCTTCCCGATAAAGAAGCGCTGTTTGCAAAGGTGGCCTCCATGCTGAAACAAGATGGGGTCGGATTTATCATCACAAAAACGCCGAAGTATCTCAGGAGCAGTTTGATTGGAAGGAATATAGCGTCTTTGCACCGCGGCCAGATCAGCCCGCGCGCGGTCAAAACAATACTTGTGCGCCTTGGATTCAGACACATTGCATGTTATCCCGTGACGATGTACATCCCGATCGTGAAGTCGGGGGCGTTAAACGCTCTGTGGTATCGGATATGGGGTGGCCGCAGATTGAATGTGATCAGCGAGTTTTTTTCCGAGTCATATTGCGTTATTTTTTCAAAAGATGATAATTGAACTTTTCGGCTTGCCCGGTTCGGGCAAGACCACATTGGCAAAAACGATCGAAGCGCGCACCGATTTTCGCGTGGCGAAAGTTTCAAGTATATCGGAACTCCTTTTACTGAACCTCGTTTTTCTTATGAAGCATCCGATTCGGTTCGCGGTAATGCTTTGGTATATCATCCGTAATTCCCCAAATCGCAGGCTGTTTTATTATAAGTTCATGAATCTTTTTTTACATCACAACGCGAAATACCAAAAAGCGCTTCGTTTTCAGAACGCGATATTGGATCAAGGGTATTTTCAGAATGTGCTGTCCGTGTTTGAGCGGCGGCTTACCTTGAAGGAGCTCCAGCGCTATGTGCGATTTCTTGTGCGGCCCGACATGCTTGTTGTGTTGTCGGTGCCGCAATCGGTGGCGCAGGAGCGCGTGAAGCAAAGATGGCTGCCGCGCCAAGAGTTTGGCGATGCGTACATGAAGCGGTGGCGAGATGCCGTGGAAATGAACAACAAATTGTTGAAAGAGAACATTGATAAGTTTGGAGTGAAACATATCGTCATTGATGCCGCCCGCAGCGTCAATGACGTGTGCGAGGAAATGTTACCTATTTTATCATGAGCCATATCGCATATCTTGAACAAATACACGAAAGCTTGAAAGGAAAAAAAATCCTCGATCTTGGTTCGGGAAAGGGTAAGTTTTTGTTCATGTGCAGGGAGGCGGGGTATGATGCTGTGGGGGTGGAATTGAGCGCGGAGAAGATAAAAGCAACGCAGGCCATTGCCCGGGAAAAAGGCGTCGCAGTTTCCGTTATACAAGGGGAAGCGGAGCATATCTCTTTTAAGGAAGATTCATTCGATTTCATCAATGCTTCCGAGCTCATTGAGCACGTGCAAAATCCGGCGCAGGTGCTTTCAGAGATGCAGAGGATTCTTCGGCCGGGCGGTACCGCATATGTCAGCGCGCACAACCGATTCGGATTGTATGATACCCACTTCCGCATTTTCTTTTTAGGATGGATGCCCCGCGCGTGGACGGACGCTTATCTCAAGTTGTTTCAGAAACATAAACGATATGAAAATGCTCCGGACAGGTGGCGCATCACGGAGATGCATTATTTCACGTTCCGTGAGTTCACGCGTCTTGCCCGACGCGCAGGATTTGAAGTCGTTGATGGCCGGGAGCTGAAAATAAAAAACGATATCGTCCGATACCGCGCTTTTTATATCGTGCGGTATATGCGATGATACTTCGTCCGCATATGAGTACGTTCCATTTCTTTCTCAAAAAATGAAGCATCTTTTATACATTACTAATGCGCGTATTCCGACCGAAAAAGCGCACGGTGTGCAGATTATGAAATCGTGCGAGGCATTTGCGCGCACCGGTGCTCGCGTGACCCTTATCGTTCCGCGCCGTGTCAACGCGCTTAAGGAAAATCCGTTTAGGTATTACGGCGTGAAGCCGGTGTTTTCCATACGGAAGATTTCCAGCCCAGATTTTTTCAGAATTCCGTTTTTCCCCCGCTCCGCCGCGTTTTTTCTCCATGCCGTTATTTTCGCGCTTGCCGCCGTAACCCAATTATTTTTCAGACATTCAAAAGATGCCATATATTACTCGCGTGATTACGTTACCCTTTTCTTCCTATGCTTATTTGGTTTCCATCCGATTGCCGAGATCCATGATTATCGCGCGAGCCGTCCGAAGCGGGCTATCGGCTTCATTGCGGCGCGGGCAAAAAAAATAGTGGTGAATTCAGAAGGCACTTTTGCCGCGCTGAACGCCCATTATGCGCTTGCACGGGGAAAATGCGCGGTCGTTTCCAATGGAGTCGACCCTTTGTTCTTTGCAGTCAAGGAATCGCGCGATGAGGCGCGCATGAAGCTTGGCATGCCGAAAGACGCCTTTATTATCGGATACGTAGGCGGCCTGGAAACCATAGGGCGAGAGAAGGGAGTCGCCACTCTTTTGGAAGCGTTTCACGTCTTGTCACATGCCGCAAAGCGGTATATAGTGTATGTCGTCGGCGGTCCCGCATCACGCGCACAACAATACAAAAAACGCGCTACAGAATTGGGAATCCCTCCTCACCAAGCGGTATTCACGGGGCACATACCGTATACGGATATCCCGCTTTATTTGAAAGCGATGGATGCGGTGGTTATTCCTTTGCCGGCGACCGAGCATGCGCTCACCACTTCTCCCATAAAACTGTTTGAATTTTTTGCCGCGGGAAAAGTGATTATCGCTTCGGATCTGCCCGCGCTCCGCGCGCACCTGAACGAAAAAAACGCTCTCTTCTTTGAGCCGGAAAACGCCCGAGACCTCGCGCAAAAGATGCAATTCATCGCAGAGCATCCGGAGGAAAAGGATCGCCTTTCCCGCCAAGCGGCGCTTGATGCCACAAATCACACCTGGGATTCCCGCGCGAAGAACATAATTGATTTTATTGCATAATAATGAACACTCTGAATGGTCAAACAGTATTAGTGTGCGGCGGGGCCGGATTCATCGGGTCTAATTTTATCCGTCTTATATTGTCCCGTTATCCGAAAGTAAAGGTGGTAAATTTTGATAAACTCACGTATTCCGGCAATTTGGATAACCTGAAAGATATAGAACGGGATTCGCGCTATACCTTTATAAAAGGAGATATCGCGGACGAAAAAGCCGTGCTGAATGTGTTTAAAACATACAAGCCGCATTACATTGCGAATTTTGCCGCGGAAACGCATGTGGATTGCAGTATTCATGTGGGTGCCAAAATATTTATTCAAACGAATGTGATTGGGGTATATTATTTGCTAGAAGGGGTACGGAAGCACAAAGTGAAGAAGTTTTTGCAGGTTTCCACCGACGAGGTGTACGGAAGCTTGGAGCTTTCTTCAAAGGTGAAATTCACGGAAAAAACCCTTTTTGATCCAAGCACGCCGTATTCAGCAACCAAAGCGGACGGTGATTTACTGTGCAATGCGTATTTCAGAACGTGGCGCACGCCGGTTGTGATAACGCGCTGTTCCAATAATTTCGGTCCGTATCAGTATCCCGAGAAGCTTATTCCTTTTTTTGTCATGCGTATGATGGAAGAGAAAAAACTTCCTCTATACGGCGACGGCAAGAATGTGCGGGACTGGATCTATGTGCTTGACCATTGTCGTGCGTTGGAGTTATGTTTATTGAAAGGAACCCCGGGCGAGGTGTATAATATCGGCGCTTCCAGTGAAAAAAATAACAAGGAGATCGCGTCTGAAATACTGAGTTATTTCGGGAAAGACAGATTATGGCTGGAATTTGTCGCCGACCGGCCGGGACACGACAGAAGATACGCCATCAATTCTTCAAAGATCGAGAAGGAATTGGGATGGAAGCCGCGCCATTCATTTCAGGATGCGCTTCATGCCACGCTTGAGTGGTATGTGCATAATCGGGCATGGCTTAATAATATAAAGAAAAAAGCGAAGCATTTTAATTCGCATATCAAAACAAAATGAAAGGAGTCATCCTCGCGGGGGGGCTTGGGACCAGGTTGCACCCGCTTACCCTTATTACGAATAAACATCTTTTGCCGGTGCACAACAAGCCGATGGTGGTGTATCCGCTGGAAGTATTGCGGGAATCCGGTATCGGGGAGATCATGATCGTGTGCGGCAGGGAACACGGCGGTCATTTCATGAACTTTTTGGGGTCCGGGAAGAATCACGGGGTGAAATTGTCGTACGCGCTTCAGGATACGAATAATGGAGGCATTGCCGATGCGTTACGGCACGTGGAGGATTTTGTCGCCGACAGCGATATCGCCGTGATACTTGGAGATAATATCTTTGAGGATGATTTCCGTGAGGCCGTCGCCCGTTTCAGGCACGGGAGCATGATCTTTCTCAAAGAGGTTGAAAAGCCGCATCGCTTCGGGGTCGCCGTATTCGACGAAACAGGGGAAAAGATCGTATCCATCGAAGAGAAACCGAGCGAACCAAAATCGAATTTCGCGCAGACCGGTTTTTATATTTTTGACAACCGCATATTTTCGATAATAAAAGAATTGAAACCGTCCCATCGCGGGGAACTTGAGATAACCGACGCGGTGAACAAATACCTTGAGTGGGGCGAACTCGAATTTTCTTTCGTGAAAGGATTTTGGTCGGACGCGGGGACCTTTGACACATTGCTGAAGGCGAGCGTGTGGGCCGCCACAAGGAGTCACTTATGACGATATGCTACTTTGGCGATTTCGACCGCGAATACTCGCGCAACAGAGTGATCATCAAAGGATTGCGGGAAAATGGCGTCGAGGTATTGTTGTGCAATGAACGATTGAGCGGATGGAGGTTGTGGAGAGCTCTTGCGCGAAAACATAAAGCATTGAGAGGGAAGTATGATGTGATGATCGTCGGTTATTCAGATTCTCGTTTTATCGTGCCGCTTGCAAAACTGCTTTCTAAAAAACCGATCGTATGGGACGCGTTCTATTCGCTTTATGATTCATTTATCTTTGACAGGAAGCTGGCAAGTTCGCTGAGTTTAAAAGTGGCATACTACTGGTTCTTTGATTGGTTTTCTTGCGTGCTTGCCGATAAGGTTCTACTTGATACGAACGCGCATATTGAATACTTTGTAAAAACATTTGGCGTGAGCAGGTCGAAGTGCGTACGAGTACTGGTGGGAACGGATGACAAGATATTTTATCCAAGGGAGTCGAGGGAGCGCCCTCATGCGTTCACCGTGCATTTTCACGGGAAATTCATTCCGCTTCAAGGAGTCGAGTATATTCTCAAAGCTGCCTCTCTTTTAAAGAATGAACAAATAGCATTTCGCATGGTCGGAAAAGGGCAGGAGTATCGGCGGGCAAGAAAGCTGGCGGATGAGTATGCGTTGAATAATGTCGAATGGATCGATCGGGTGTCGTATCACGAACTTGCTGATTTGATCGTCCAGACCGATATTGTGCTTGGAATTTTTGGGAATACGCCGAAAGCACGACGGGTGATACCGAATAAAGTATACGAAGGGATAGCGATGGGAAAGGCGGTCATTTCAGCGGATACGCCTGCCGTGCGTGAGCTGTTTCAAGACAAAGAAAACATATTGTTATGTGCGGTTGCTGACGGGGATGATCTTGCGCGAAAGATTGCTGAGCTTAGAGAAGATGTTTCTTTGCGGGAGCGTATTGCTAAGGGAGGACGCGCTCTTTTTATGCGAAATGCCTCTCCGAACGTAATCGGAAAAGCTCTTTTTGAACACATGGTTGGGTTGGAAAAAGAGAAAGGATAATGTTTGCAAAAATGTGGTTTTTGCGATAGCATAAAGACATCCTAATGAAATCACCTTATTTCTATTTTGATTCGCGCGAGCTTCAGGCGTTGGCGGAAAAGCGCCATAGCGCATATGTGTCCGCGGATCCATTCCCTCATATCGCGCTCGATAATTTCTTACCCGAAGAAGTGCTTCGTCGGGTTATCGAGGAATTTCCAACAATAGAGCAGATTCATTGGAAAAAATTCGAGCGTCCGACAGAGAACAAAAAATTCACCTGTGAGGATGATACGCAGATGGGTGAATTCACCCGTCATCTTATTTCCCAGTTTAATTCAGCAACATTTCTTTCTTTTTTGGAAAAATTGACCGGCATTGAGGGACTTATCGCTGATCCGTATCTTCGGGGCGGCGGACTTCACCAAAGTATTCGGGGAGGGTCTTTGGGTGTGCATGCTGATTTTAATTGGTATCCTCGGCTGAAGGTCGAGCGCCGATTGAATGCGCTTTTGTACCTTAATAAAGATTGGAAAAAAGAATGGGGGGGCGATCTTGAGTTGTGGGATAAAGAAATGACTCATGCCATAACAAAGATAGCGCCGGTACTCGGTCGGTGCGCTATTTTCACGACCAACGACGTTTCATATCACGGACATCCCGATCCGCTTGTATGCCCCGAAGGGGTAACGCGGCGATCGCTCGCATTCTATTATTATACAAGTGGCGCATCTGAAAAACCGAAAGAGGCCCGCTCAACGCTTTTTAAAAAGCGGCCTGGAAAAGATATACAATTTACCGAGTCCAGCACAAAACACATCTTGAAAAAGATCATGCCACCCATTATTCTTGACGTAGTAAGGGCAATCAAAAAGAAATTATAGTGTCTCGAGTATTGTATATATTAGTGTATGGGCGTACGAGCCACGGCGTGCTTTTTGTTTTTTATGAATAATATGCGAATCACGTTTTTTGCATCACATTTGAAAGTTTCCGGAGGTGAACGCGTTATTTTAACTTACGCAAATTTATTGGCGCGGCGGGGTCATGAGGTACGGGTTGTGGTTCGAAGTCGTCACGCATGGAGGCGGCATATTGCAAACCTCCTTTGTCTTCCGCCACGCTGGATACGGGATTTTAAGGCGCGAATTGTGCGCGTTGCACATTTTGAGGAGCACGCTATACCTGATGGGGATATTATTGTTGCCTCCCCTTTGTATTCAGTATTTCTTGTTCAGAGCTATTCCCGCAAAAAGGGTATCAAGTTCCATCTTTCCCAACATGATGAGCGTCTCTATCACGGAACAAAAGAAGAGGCAGATCGTGCCTATCGGTTGCCGCTCAAAAAAATAGTGGTTTCCACCTGGCTTAAAGAGGTGTTCAAAAAGGAGTACGGGCAGGACGCCGAGCTTTTACTCAATACGATAGACCGCAACCTCTTTTCCCCCGTTAAGGCGAAACGGACGGATTCGTCTATCCGGATCCTTCTGCTTCACCATGAGTACGCATGGAAGGGGACAAAAGAAGGCGTTGAAGTCGTCGGGAAACTTAAAGAGCGTTTCCCCGAAGTCAAACTTGTTCTTTTTGGCGCACGCGAGAAACACATTGATTTTCCGTACGATGAGTACTACCATAATCTTCCGCAGGAAAAACTTGCGTGGCTGTATTCGGGCTCCGATATCTTTTTATGTCCCTCATGGGATGAAGGGTTCGGACTGCCGTCGCTTGAAGCGATGGCGTGCAAATGCGCGGTGGTGACCTACGATAACGGCGGTTCGCGGGACTTCGCGTTTGATGGCGAGACGGCTTTAGTGGCGAGAAGAAGAGACATAAACGATCTTTTGCAAAAGTTAGAGATGCTGGTTCGGGATGCGGTGTTGCGAAAGAAAATAGCGGAAAACGGATTTCAATTTGTACGGCAGATGCCGACGTGGGAAGAGCAGGCAATAAAAATGGAAACTATTTTTAAACAAGCACTTCAGTCCAATGGTTAAGGTAAGCGTGGTCATACCAACCCATAATCGTCCCCAACTATTGCAACGCGCCATTGCTTCTGTTTTGGCACAAACATTCCAGGATGTTGAGATTATTGTGGTGGACGACGGAAAAGAAAAAAGCGCGGAACACATCGTGCATGGGTTTCACGATTTGCGCATCGTGTATTGCGCGGATAAAAAAGAGCAGGGCGGCGCGGCGGCGCGCAATGTTGGTATTGTGCGCGCGAAGGGAGATTTTATTGCTTTTCTTGACGATGACGATGAATGGCTGGAAAACAAACTGCAGATTCAAATGAGCAGCTTCGAGAAAACCCCGCAAGATGTCGGGTTTTGCTTTTCCGCGGTGATAAACGCGTATGATGACAAAGAGGAAGCGACGGAAGTAAATGGCGGCATAAAAAATTATTTTGAAATCGCATTAACTCGATTTAAGGGATTTCTCACAAGCACGTTGATCGTAAAAAAAAATGTTTTTCTCGAAATAGGTTATTTTGATGAAGCGCTTCCCAGCCATCAAGAACCGGATTTGATTTTACGAATGAGCAGGAAATATAAAGGTCTTGGCATGAATATTCCTCTTGTAAAAATGACGATGCTGAGCGGTCACGATCACATCGGCGGCAATCTCAATAAGAAGATTGCTGGCAGAGAATTCATTTTAAATAAATATGCCGATGAATTCAAAAAGCGCCCGCGTATTTTTGCTCGCCATTATTTTTGGCTTGCCCTTATGTATAGAAATAACAAAGATTACATTCGTGCGCAAGAGTTATTTAAAAAAGCAATGATGGCCCACTTTCAATTTCGATATCTATTCCACTATCTTTCTATCAGTTTCATGCCGAGAACAATAAAACAATTTTTACTTTCACACGAGCCGTTCAAGCCCCAACATATGGGTCCATGGATTAGAACATTATACTTCGAGCATTATTTGCCGCGTTTCGTTAATTTTAGTTTAGTGAAGAAGGCGCTGGATGCCGGTTGCGGTCATGGGGCGTATGCTCAAAAAATTGCTGACCGGGTTCCGCAAGGGAGAGTAGCTGGATGCGATATTCTTGAATTTCCGGAGTGGCATTCTCGCACGCAACAAAATCTTGAGTTCCGGAAAGCGGATTTGCAGTCATTGAACGAGAAAAACGTTTACGACTTGATTGTTTCCATTGATTCACTTGAGCACATTCCCGACAATAAAGAAGTTCTTAAAAAATTCTATGACGCGCTTCGGTCGGGAGGATTTTTATACGTTGCTGTGCCATGCACGGCAACGGAATGGAATATTCTTCCGGAAAAATGGTTCTCGCATTTTCATGAGTGGGAGGAGCACGAACACATAGGAGAACAGTATACTCTCAATGAACTCACTGACATTCTGAAAACAATCGGTTTTACCGTTATATTTTCTCGCCATACATTCACTTTCTGGGGCCATCTTTCATGGGAGATCGAGTTTTTGTTAAGAGGAAGCAAGACGATGGGAAGGATTAACATTCTCCTAATGCCTATTTTAAAATTACTCGGACTTCTTGATCTACTACTTCCCTTTGGGAAGGGTAATAATCTTATCATTGCAAAGAAATCTCAGTAACGGAATTATGCTGGTAAAAATCATTTTTTTTCTTCATCGGTGTGTGCGCGCGTTGGGGAATCGGATGCTTGATAAACAACTTATCTATCCGCGATTTTTTTCAAATGCGCTTTTGCGACGGTATGCGCCGTTGTTCAAAGGGAGCGTGTTGAATATATCCGGGTGGGACGATCGCGACCAGGAAAGCGGTTTTTATCGCTCCTACTTCACGCATCATTCCGCGTATGCCGTTTCAAACGCCAGGACGGAAAAAAAAGGGTTTGGTTCCATGGCGGGATCGGATATTCGGGAAATAGAGCTTGACCTTGAAAAGCCGCTTCCGGACGCGCTCAAAAAAAAGTTTGATGCGGTGTTCAATCATACGACTCTTGAGCACGTATTTGACGTGCAGACCGCGTTTAAAAATATTTGCGAATTAAGCAGGGACGCGGTGATCATTGTAGTTCCCGTCATTCAGCAGATCCATATCGCGCCAAGCTACGGCGATTACTGGCGGATCACCACCATGGGAATCGCGCAGTTATTTTTGCAAAACGGTTTTACGCCGCTGGTAATGAAAACGAACGACCAGCCGTTTAATCCAGTGTATTGCTTTGCGATCGGTGTGAGAGATCCGGTAAAATACAGCGGCACAATAAAGGAGCACATGGATTTTGAAATGGGCGCCGCGTTGTATGGCTCGGGGTTGAAATCCGTTGACATACAAGCGCTTTTGAAAAGGAGAAATAACACAGATGAATTTTAAGTCAATCAGAAAAAAAGCGTTTGCGTTATGGGAAGCAACGGAACACTCCGGCCAGAAAGTGGCGCGGGGAAGCGTATTGGTGGTGGCTGAACGGTTCGTCATCAAAGCCGTGCAGTTTGTGCGTACGGTTATCGTCGCGCGCCTGCTGTTTCCCGATGATATCGGGCTGTTTGGTATGGCGACACTGGCGATGGGGGTAACGGAAGCGTTTGTGCAAACGGGGTTCAACGCGGCGATCGTGCAGGAAAAAGGCGATGTACGGAGGCATCTTGACAGCGCGTGGACGGTGAACGTCATCAGAGGGATCGCGGTGGCGCTCCTTTTGCTTTTTGTCATCGCTCCGCTTGCCGGCGGTTTTTTTGCCAACGAGCAGGTGACGCCGCTCATACGGGCGCTGGCGCTGATTGTATTCATGGGCGGGTTTGAAAATATAGGCATTGTGTTGCTTCAAAGAGAACTGCGGTTCGGCCGCCAGGTTTTATATGATGTTTCCGGCGTAATTGTAGAAACAATCGGGGTTATTGTCGGCGTCATTATGTTGAAAAATGCATGGGGGTTGGTGTTTGGGTCGCTTGCGGGGCGGACGGCGTATCTTGTGGCGTCATACGCACTGCACTCGTATCGCCCCCGCTTTATTCTTGACGTGTCGGGAGCGAAATATCTTTTTGGTTTCGGGAAGTGGATAGGCGCTTCCGGCATCGTCACCTTTTTTGCTTCCTCGGGCGATAATCTCATGGCGGGAAAGTTGTTGGGCGCGTCGGCGCTCGGGTTTTATCAGATTGCGTTTGCGCTTGGCACTTTGCCGGCGGTTGAGATCGGGCGGGTTTTGGGGAAGGTTTTTTTCCCGGCGTATGCACGATTTCAGGAGGATCGTGAACGGCTGGTGAGTGCGTTTTTCAGGGTATCGCAGATGGTTTTTCTTATTACCATACCGGCATCGGTGGGGTTGGCGGCCCTTGCTCCCGAGATCGTTTCGTTTGTGTACAGTTCGCGATGGTTGCCGATGGTGCCCGCGCTGTATGTCATCGCGTTGTATGGGTTGCTGAAATCATTTGATTTTCTTGTGACCCCGCTGTTTCTTGCGATAGGCAAGCCGCATGTGCAGACATTCGCTCTTGTCATTCAGGCGTCAGTGATGTTTTTACTTATCATTCCTTTCACGCATGCGTACGGCATCGTCGGCGTCGCGTGGGCTGCGACCGCGGGGCTTTGCGCGGCTCAAGCGATGCTGTTTTGGCGTTTGCGAAGAGAAATGCCGATTATGAACGCACTTGTGTTTCTCAAGTTATTCAGCGTTCCTGCGGCAGGAAGCGCCATAATGGCATTTTTTGTTTTATTTTCCAAATCAATCGCGCCGCCTGAGAGCATATTTTTCCTTTTGCTGTATATCGCATACGGCATGGCGGTATACTTCGGAACAGTATTTTTTCTGGATAAGATGTCCGGAGGGAAATTGTACGAATCACTGATATGGATACGAAAAAACGTATAAATCAGGAAACAGTCAACGCGGTGTGGCGAAAGGCGTGGGAAGATCAGGGCGCCGCTTCATCGCGCGCAGTTTTTAAACATCGGCTGTTTATTGAAGGATATCCGATTTTTAAGCGGTATATTCCGCAGAATATGCGGTCCATTTTAGAAATCGGCGGGGGGAGCGGAAGGTATGGCCTTGCGTTTGCAAAAGATTTTCCAAAAAGTACCGTCGTCATAAGCGATATTCTTCCTGAATCATTGGAGATGGTGAAAAAAATGGGAAGCGAGCTCGGGCTACGCAATGTGGTTATGCAAAAAGAAGACGCGCTCCGCCTCTCTTTTCCCGATAATCACTTTGATGTGGTGTTTGCCGATGTGGTTATCCAGCACATTCCCGAATATCAGGAGGCGGTCAGTGAGATGGCGCGCGTTCTGAAACCGGGCGGATGTTTGATTATTTCCGTGGTGAATGCACGGAATTTCCATATGCTGTATAAAATACTACTGCGTATACTCGGAAAAGAATACCCGTACGGATATGAGAAGTCGTTTACGAAGAAGGAATTAAGAAATGTTTTGCGCGAAAGCGATCTGGTCATTTCCGCCGAAGATGGTTTTTACGTTGCATACGGCATATACAGATTGAAATATATCTCGCGCATTTTTGGACTTTTCGGCAAAGTTTGCAATCGCGCGGTAAAAATGATAGATTCGGTGAGTGGCAGGTTCATTTCTCGCCATTTTGGGTTCGAGATCGTAATAGTGGGTAAAAAATAACATTTATGGCTAAGGTAAAACATCACGACGCTGTTCCGGGCAAGCTGGATCAGTGCCAAATTACCGGCTCAAGAAATTTATTTGAGGCAATAGATTTGGGTCATCAGCCGCCCTGCGATGCTCTTTTGAGCGGCCAAATGCTTGACCAGCCGGAGATAACGTATCCACTGCGGCTTATGATCTGTCCCGAGTCGGGGTTGGCTCAGCTGGATTATGTGGTGGATGGCTCGGTCATCTATCCCGCCGATTATCCTTATCGCGCAGGAATTTCAAAGCCCCTGCAGGACTATCAGCGGGCATTTGCCGATGATATTGTGAAGAGATTCACAATCCCCTCTGATTCGCTGTGCGTTGATATTGGATCAAATGACGGCACATTATTGACGGGGTTCAGGCGCCATAAGATGCGGACGCTTGGCGTGGAACCGACCGATATTGCAAAAATCGCCGTGAAGG
This sequence comes from Candidatus Azambacteria bacterium, assembly GCA_016200965.1. Taxonomy (GTDB): domain Bacteria; phylum Patescibacteriota; class Minisyncoccia; order GWC2-36-17; family WO2-46-25; genus JACQDT01. The sequence goes on from JACQDT010000038.1 coordinate 24,233, forward strand.
AGAATAAGATAGAAACAATCCAGAAATTCTTTACCGAAGCGGTAGCTAAAGATATTGTAAAAGAGCACGGGCATGCAAAGGTTATCACCATGACCAATGTATTTGCGCACATGGCTCCTTTGGGAGAAGTAATGCGCGGCCTGGATCAGCTTTTGGATACCGACGGAATTTTTATCACGGAGAGCCAGTATTTGCTTGACGTGCTTGAAAGCAATCAGTTTGAAGGGATCTATCACGAACATATCCGCACGTATAGTTTGAAATCATTAGTGACGCTTTTTCCTTACTATAATATGGAGGTGTTTGATGTCCAGCGAGCATCCCGCTACGGCGGTAATATTCGCGCCTACATTGCCCGTAAAGGCGCGCATCCTGTCAGTGTGCGCGTCGGCGAACTGCTTGCGACGGAAGAAGCGGCGGGTTTATTCAAACCGGAAACATGGGCACAGTGGAGGGAAAGAGTGGCTAAAAATCGCACCCGCTTTATGGAATTAGCGTATGAAGCGAAGCGCAAAGGGTTGCGTTTTGTTGCGGATTCTTGCCCGGGCCGCGGTACGGTGCTGGTGAACTATTACGGCATTGATAAAACGCTCATGCCTTATGTCGCTCAACTGCCCGGTTCTGAAAAAGTTGGCAAATATATGCCCGGAACCCACATTCCTATCGTGGATAATAAAATCATCCTTGAAGAACAGCCCGATTACGTCGTTATTCTCGCGTGGCACTACGGCGATTATATTATGAAAAATTGGCGCGCAAAGGGACTCAAGTCGAAATTCGTACTTCCTCTCCCGGAGTTTAAGGTAATAGAATGATCCCGTTTTTGAATTTAAAAGGTATCAGCGCTCTTTATAGGCAGGAATTGATTGATGCCGTTGCGGACGTTATTGATTCGGGTTGGTATATATTGGGAGAAAAAGTAAAATCGTTTGAAAACGAATTCTCAAAATACTGCGGCGTAAAGGAAGCAATCGGCGTTGGGAATGGATTGGACGCGCTTACCTTAATTATCCGCGCCTACAAAGAGATGGGCGTGTTTCGCGAGGGCGATGAGATTCTTGTTCCCGCCAATACCTACATCGCTACCATTTTATCTATTACCGAAAACCGTTTAAAACCCGTTTTAATTGAACCGGATATACATACATATAATATAGATGCCAACCGGTTGGAAGAAAAAATAACCGGTAAGACAAAAGCCATTCTCGTCGTTCACCTGTACGGCCGGGTTGGTTATTCGGATGAGATGCAGAACATTGCGGATGCCCACGGATTAAAAATTATAGAGGATTCCGCGCAAGCTCATGGAGCAATGTATAAAGGAAAAAAAACAGGGAATCTCGGGGATGCCGGCGGATTCAGTTTTTATCCTTCAAAACCGCTCGGTGCTCTGGGAGACGCCGGAGCGGTAACCACGAATGATGTGAAATTAGCAGAAGTGATTCATGCGTTGCGCAACTACGGCAGTCACAAAAAATATTATAATCAATACAAAGGCGTCAACAGCCGCTTGGACGAATTGCAAGCCGCCGTCTTGTCGGTAAAGCTGAAATATCTTGATAAGGAAAACGAAAAGCGTAGGGAAATAGCGAAGCGCTATCTGCACAATATCAAAAACGAAAAATTAATATTGCCGAATGGGGATGCCGGCGAATCCCACGTCTGGCATCTTTTTGTGGTACGCGTGAAAAACAGAGACGCATTTCAGCGTCATCTCAATGATAATGGAATCGGGTCCGTTATCCATTATCCGGTGCCTCCGCACAAACAAGAGGCGTTCGCGGAATGGAGCAAAGACAGGTATCCGATTACCGAGGAAATACATGATACGGTCGTCAGCGTGCCGCTTCATGCCGCAATGACCGAAGACGAAATATCAAAAATCATTTCAACATGCAACGCCTCTTGAAGGATAAAAAAATAGCATTTGTGGTGGGGAAGTTTCCGGCTATTTCAGAGACATGGCTTATTAATCAAATCGCCGATCTGCAGGAAAAGGGGGTTGCAGTCGACATTTTCTCCTTTCAGAAAGGCGACGCCGATTATATTTCCGAACGGTTCGGCGCGCACCGCATGGGGGAGAGGACGTTCTATGTGGAGATGCCGCGAGGGAAGTTAGCAAGAATAGCGCGCGCGGTTCCGAAATTATTGTATCTTTTGGCGCGTCGCCCGATGATTTTTTTGCGCGTGTGCAATGTGTGGCGTCACGGCAAAAATGCGGCGTCACTGAAGTTGTTGTTTTGGGTGTGGCCGTTCGTGGGCAGGGAATACGCTCTCGTACATTGCCATTTCGGCACCATAGCCAATAAATTTCTTGTTATCAGGGAGATCCTTGGTATGCGGCAGAAAATCATTACTACTTTCTACGGGTATGATGTGAGCCATATATTTCGCCAAAAGGGCCCGCGCGTATATGATGCGCTTAAAAAAGAATGCGAACTTTTTTTCGTTATGTCCCAAAATATGAAAGACCGGGTGGTCGCGCAAGGGTTTGACGCGCGCAAAATCCATATCATGCCCATAAGCATAGACGTAGGTTCATATCCGTTCAAAGAAAGATTTTTTAAGCAAGGCGAGACGATTCAAATCGTTTCCGTCGGGCGGTTCGTAGAGAAAAAGGGTTTTGATGATTTGCTCCGGGCGCTGGCAATCGTGAAAAACAAAGCTGGTAAAAAATTCATGTGCAACATAATAGGAGGCGGACCGCTTGAGCTCCGTTTGCGCGCAATGACCAAAGAGTTGGGCATAGAAGACGTCGTTTCATACAAGGGGTATATGAAAATGGAGAATATAATAAATTATTTTCAGGACATGCACTTTTATGTGCAGCCCTCAAAAACCGCATCCGGCGGCGATATGGAATAATTATGACTACCTCAGCAATACAGGCGCTTGCCACAGGACTTCCCGTGATAGCCACGCGACACAGCGGTTTCCCTGATCAAATCAAAGAGGGCAAAAACGGTTTTTTGGTCGCGGAAGGGGATTACGAGGCCTTGGCAGAAAAGATTCTGTATATGATGGACCATCCCGAACTCTGGCCGCAGTTCGGGCGATTCGGGCGCGCATACATGATGGAGCATTATGATTCTTCTCCCTTAATTGAAAAACAAATAGCATATTATCGGAACATATTGTCAGAATAAAAAAGCTCCCACCGTTGCGATGAGGGCTTTTTTGTTCGGGAAGGAGTTATATCCATCCTCGTTGTTTGTAGTAGATGGTTTTGAGCGCGTTGAATGGTTTGAAGAGAAAGGGACGCGTGGTCCACCACTGCGCGGAATTCACATCATAGAGTCCCGTACCCAGCGTTTCCGCCACATGTATCCCGAATTTCTTCATTACCGCTGCGCATCGCGGAAGATGGTCTTTGTGCGCGGCGATGATACAGGTGCGCCAGCCGTTTTGTTGCATTACTTCGCATGCTTGGCGCGCCACTTCGCGGGCATCAAGATATGTTCTGTTCTCGCGCGCGGCGATGACTTTCGCTGCGATGATTCCCGGTTGGTATTTCAGGCCCGCGAATATCTCGCGCTGAAGAAGAAGGGGCAGGGGCCGCGAGTAAACATACTGGACGATTTTCATCGCGAGCATCTCGTTGCTTTTTCCGGGCAAACCGTTTTTACCCGCGCCGAAGGAAAACCCTATCAAGCAGTCGGGAGCTATCATTTCGGGGGTTGTCATCTTTACACCATCCTCTCTCTTTTGAAGGTGCAATGCTTTTTATTGACCATAGCGTACTGCCGGATTGTTTTCTTGTCAATTGATTTTTAGTGTGTTGTGAGAACAATCTAGAATTGGTACAATAAAGGAATGGAGAGATTGCATGGCGGGGCAGTATCATTTTGGGGATGGCTGTTTTTTGAGTCCACGGCGCATGTGGTGAGAACATGGTTTTTCTTTCTCAAGTTCATCCTTGATTTTTTTTCCGTCCCTTTGCTGGTTCGTACGTTTTTTTCTCCGTGGCACCGTTATTGGTTCGGGTCTCCGAAAGGGTTTGACCCCGCTCAATGGTTGACCGCGCTGTTTGGCAATCTTATGTCGCGCGGAATCGGCGTCATATTGCGCTCGTTTTTTATCGCGCTGGGGATTGTGTTTGAGGCGTTTGTGTTTATCATCGGGTTTGCGGCTGTGGTGTTTTGGATAATGCTTCCTTTCACGTCCGTTTATTTGTGTTATCTCGGTTTTTCTTTAGTGTTCAGCTGAAACAATGTTTGACCTTCGTTCCTCGCCGGTCTATAAAGCGCTTCGGTATCCTTTTTGGGTGGTCGTGCCCCTGCAGATCATGTTCGGCGTGCTCGCGACTTTATTTCTTCTTTTTTACCTTTTCCCGAAGCCGCATCCGCTGGCCGGTGATTTTACGCAGAATGAGACAATCGGTATTTTTCTCATATGCGCGGCGATCAACATCTGGTGCATTTTGTATTGGCTGTTTTATCTGGTCCGCCTGAAACGTCTTTTACCGCCGCTTTCGCCGGCGGAGGCGAAGGCGCATATAGAAAAAGGCGGCGATATGAATTGTGCCGATTTTCTCGATTTTGAAGCGGCGCAGGTTCTGCATAAAGCGATACTGTTTGCAAAAAAACATGACATTGCGCTTTCGGCGATCGTGGTGCTTTTCGCCCTATTGCACACCCGCCGCGTGGAATTCATCTTTTCACGCCTGCTCGTCAATAAGAAAGAATTTGAAAAAGGGGTGGAAGTTATCGTTAATTCGCAGTTCAAGCTAAAACCGAACGAACGAATGCTCGGAGAGGAATTTTCTCTTATCCTTGCGCGCGCGCTTGAGGCGGCCGCGGACCGTTCATTGCCTTTTATTACATTTGGAAGCATTTTCGGGGCGGTGGTGGAAGGGGATAAAACCATTCAACGGCTTTTTTTTGACTTTGGAGTGCGCAAGGAAGATATGGCGCAGGTGATTATGTGGGAAGAGGCGTATTATAAAGAATATGTTGCTCCAAAGTCATTTCTGGAGAATTTTATGCGGGTCAAAGGACTTGCCGACGATTGGGTGTATGGATACACTCCGACACTTAATGTGTACGGCAGGGAGATAGCGGTGCGCAGTATTGAATCGGAGGCGCACATGCATATTCTCGCGCGCGGCGAAGAAATAGACGAAGTGGAAACGATTCTCGCGCGCTCGGGAAAGAATAATGTGGTGCTGGTCAGCGAGTCCGGCGCGGGCAAAACAAGCGTGGCGCTCGGATTCGCACAGCGTATTTTTTACGGGACGACGCTTTCCCAATTAAAGCATAAGCGGGTGTTTCAGCTGGACGTGAACCTGGTCCTTGCGCGCGCGAAGGACTCCGCGTCCGCCATCGCGTTATTTGACACCATTCTTTCCGAGGCGCATCGGGCGGGGAATGTGATTTTAGTGCTGGATAATATCCATCACGTAGTCGGTCCGCAGCGCAGGGAAGGAATAGGCGCCGTGGACATTTCCTCGGTACTTATTCCCTATCTGCAGTCGGATACGTTTCAAATGATCGCTTTGACGGATTTTGCGTCGTATCATTCCCACATTGAACGTGTTCCTTCACTCGCGACGTTGTTTGAAAAGGTGGAAGTGCGGGAATTCAGCGAAGAGCAAACCCTGCTGGTCCTGGAAGATATGACGCCACGGCTTGAACGCAGACACCATTTGTTTATTTCATACTGGGCGCTTGCCGAAGCGGTGGCGGCGTCAGGTTCCTTCATTCAAAACATTCCGTTTCCGGAGAAAGCCATCTCTTTATTGACCGAAACACTCGCATACGTGTCCACGCATAAACTGTTTGGAAACGTGGTGACGCAGGATCATGTGACGGAGGTGGTGTCCAAAAAGACCAGCATACCGTTGGGAAGGATCGAGGGCGAAGAGAAAGCGAAATTGCTGAACCTTGAAGGACTCTTGCATCAGCGCATCATCGCCCAGGATGAGGCGATAGGGCAGATCGCCTCGGCCATGCGGCGCATCCGGTCAGGCATCAGCGAGCGCAAGCGTCCCATCGGTACATTTCTCTTTTTGGGGCCGACCGGCGTGGGGAAGACGGAAACGGCAAAGGCGCTCGCGGCGGTGTATTTCGGTTCCGAGGAGCGTATGATCCGCCTTGATATGACGGAATACCAAAGCGCGGACTCCATACACCGTCTTATCGGCAACGCGGACACCGAGACATCGGCGCAATTTGCCAACGCGGTGCGGGAAAATCCGTTTTCCATTGTGGTGTTAGACGAACTTGAGAAATCGCATCCGAACGTACAGAACCTGTTTCTGCAGGTGCTTGATGAAGGGCGGCTGACGGATGTGTTTCAAAAGAAGGTCTCGTTCCGGAATACCATCATCATCGCCACGTCAAACGCCGGTTCCGAATTCATCAGGGAATATGTGAAGACGGGGCAGAATATGGGAGTGGTGCAGACACGCCTTGCGGAGTATTTGCTTAAAAATAACATATTCAAGCCGGAATTTTTAAACCGATTTGACGCGACAGTGGTATTTTCTCCGCTGAAGATTGAAGAGATCAAACAGGTTGCCGCGCTGATGCTCGGTGATCTTCGCGTACGTTTAGAAAAGAAGGGATATGTGTTTCAGTACAACGATGAGGCGCTGGACGCCATTGCTCAAAAAGGATATAATCCTGAATTCGGGGCGAGGGAGTTAAGAAGATTCGTGCAGGAGGCCGTGGAAAATAAAATCGCCGATAAAATCATTAAGGGCGAGTATCGCCAGGGAGATACGATTTCGCTCGCGGAATTATCAATATGAAATACAGGCGCGTATTGCTTAAATTGTCGGGAGAAGCGCTGTTGGGGTCGCGCGAGTTCGGCATTGATCCCCGCGTGACGCGTACGATCGCTTTGCAAGTTAAAAAAGTGGTCGCCGCGGGCGTACAGGTTGCCATCGTTGTGGGAGGCGGCAATATTTTTCGGGGCTATCAAGCCACAGCTGAGGACAACGGCATGGATCGCGCGACCGCCGACTACATGGGGATGCTTGCGACCGTGATGAATGCGCTTGCGCTTGAAGATGCCTTTAAAAAAGAAGGGATAGATACGAGAGTGCAAAGCGCGATTGAAATGCCGAAAATCGCGGAGAGTTACATCCGTAAAAAAGCGATGCGGCATCTTGAAAAGGGGCGGGTGGTCATTTTCGCCGCCGGCACGGGCAGTCCTTATTTCTCCACCGACACCGCGGCCGCTCTGCGCGCCCTTGAAATGGATACGGATGTGCTGATGAAAGCGACGAAAGTTGACGGGATATACGATAAAGATCCCAAGCGTTATAAAGATGCGAAAAAAATAAAGAAATTGACTCATCACGACGTCATGGTGAGGAAGCTCGGCGTGATGGACATGCCCGCGATCACGCTTGCCATGGAGCACAATCTTCCCATCGTCATATTTGACATTTTTGCCAAAAACAGCATTGTAGATGCGGTAAAAGGGCGGTTAGCGGGTTCCCTTATTGCATCATAGTAAAAGGGCTTGTTTTCTAGTCAATAGCTTCGCATCACTTGCAGGGGCGTTTGCATGTTAAGACCCATATGGGGCCGTTCCTCGTTGTAATACCGCAGATACTCCGGTATTTCTTTTTCCCAGACGCGCAAGCGTCTGGGAATTCTCCGCAGGCATTCCTGCTGGATCGTCCGGTTAAACCGCTCCAGATGGCCGTTGTCGGTGGGCGTCCGCACCCGCGAATGCCGATGGCTCATGCCGCGTTCTTTCAAGCGCAGGGTGAGCCACTTGGAGAACTCCGGTCCATGATCCGATTGGAGCGTCTGAAACGGAAACGGCGCATGCGCGCGGGCGTCTTCGACGAAGTTCAGGCTTCCGTGAGTGCTGATACGCAAACAGGGCATCGCCCATGCCCACCGCGAGCAGACATCCAGGAGGGTATACACGTACAGTCTCTCATCATGCGCTCCCGTGTGCACGGTGTCGATTTCCACCAGCAGGCCTGGCTTTTCAGGCACAGGACGCTCCGGGTATGCGTGCCATTTCTTCCACTTGGAGAAGCGGGTGAGCCCGCATCGTTTCAGCACCCGTTTGACCGATGAGAGGCTGACGATCACTCCTTCCTACCCAAGCCGCCAATGGAGGATTTCCGCGCATTGGTTGCGCTCCGCCCGTAGGGCGAGGATGCGCGAAACGACTTCTCGTGAAAGCGCGTCCGGATGACGGTGCGGACGGGACGAGCGGGTGGGAATGATCAGCCGGGCGGTATGCCTGGCTTCTTCAACCCACCGCACAATGGTGCTTTGGTTGAAGCCGGTGTATCGCGCGACCTCGCGGGTACTCCACCCGTCTCTCAAAACAAGCTGTGCCGTCTCCATGCGGAGGCGCGGCAGGTTGGGGTTGGTTGTGTAGGGCATATCCATACAGTGTATGCCCTGGGGTGATGCAAAGGTATTGAACCATTACAGGGTATTGACAAAATGTACCGTTGGATGTAATTTTCAAGAGAACCGTATGGATGCAGATTGACTGTATCTGACGGAAAACAGCTCGTTAAAAAGGAGGGATAAACAATGGAAAAACGATTCCGGGAATATCTCGAAGTTCTGGAGCAGTTGAAAGAGCCCAATGGAGATGTCACAAAGGGTGAAATCGAGATCATCACCGATCCTGACGAGATCGTGCGCACGGAAGAGATCGTGCGCGAACGGTATCGGAAACAAAGAAAGGATTCCGGCAGTGAGACCCCGCGCGATGAATGGGCGACCGTCGGCGTCATAGACGAAGATCAGTATCTCGTTCACCTGCGCGACGCGGTAAAGTTTCCCGGAAAACCCGGCAAAGAGCCGATTCTTGGAACGTACATCCGGCTGGTTTACAAAAATCAGCTGAAAGGAAACCTTGGCATTTCGCTGTTTGTCGTCGACCGCAATCGTCGGATTATCCTCAACAGAGCCTTCCGTCATTCCATCAGACGGTGGGTCATGGAAGCCGCGGGCACTATCGCTCGCGACAATGAAAAAACGGAGGAAACGATTTCCCGATGCATCAACCATGAACTCGGGATGGAACCGCTTCTCATCCGTCTTCTGACCACAAAAGGTTATGTCGCGGAACGCGGACTCGTCGGCGGCTTGGTTCCGATCTACTACGTATTGGTGGATCCGATGGAAGAGCGGCAGGGATCCATCATAGACCCCTCCGTGTCAGGCCATGTTGCGCTGACCCGCGAAGAATATGAATCAGCCCTTTTGAAGGGCGTGCATGACTTCAACGGTATCCCGCACATCTTCAACGATGGGTATACCAACGCCGGGTTTCTGCTTGCTACCCTCAATGGGTTGGTTTAAACAGGAAGCAACCCGATAATAAAAAAACATTCGACAAAAGGCAATCCGTGTAACATCACCGGATTGCCTTTTTGTTTTATCTTATGCGCACCGTACCGCTTGACCCCGTAATACAACCCCGTACGATATGCTTCGCATCCGTACGGGACTCCGCTCCTGCCGTCGCTTCGCCTCTCGTGCAGTCGAGGCACAGCCCGGTAGTGAACGGAACGTTCTACTACTGGGTTGATATGCGGGGTTGACTGAAAAGAAAATTCTGTTACAATCAAGCAACAAAATTTTTCAGACCTTAACAAATAGCAACACACAATCAACAAGGGGGGGTTTCCGATGAAGGACAGTAGCAGGGAGATTGAGATTGAGGGGAAAACATTCAGAGTTGACTGGTTAAATGACGGGTTCGCATGCATGCACGGCGTCGAGGAGGTGGTATACAGCAAGCAAAGCCCGTTTCAAATGATTGACATCATAAAGACACGGAACTTCGGAAAATGCCTGTTTTTGGATGGCAAGATGCAGTCAAGCGAGTCGGATGAATTCATCTACCACGAAGCGCTGGTGCACCCGGCCATGCTTGCCCATCCGAGTCCAAAACGGGTGTTCATCGCCGGCGGCGGAGAGGGCGCGACTCTGCGGGAGATATTGCGGCACAGATCGGTCCAACGCGCGCTGATGATCGACATCGACCCGGACGTCGTGGAAGCATCCAAGTATCATCTTCCGAATCTGCACCAGGGGGCGTTTGAAGACCCGCGCGCAGAGATCCAATGCATGGACGCGAAAAAATACCTGCAGGAAAACGACGAGCAATTCGACGTGATCGTGATCGACCTGTCGGAGCCCATTGAGGAAGGACCCGCGTATCTTCTCTACACCAAAGAGTTCTACTCGTTGGTGCAGAAGCGCCTGACGCCGCAAGGCGTCATCAGCATGCAGGCGGGAACGACCGCCCCCGGGAATCTGCTCTGTCTGGGAGCGGTGTATCAGACCCTGAAAACCGCGTTTCCGATTGTCATGCCGTACCAGGTGAACATCCCCTCGTTCGGCCTGCCGTGGGGATTCATCATGGCGCTCAAATCGGTGCCCATGAAAGATCAGAGATATTATCAAAGGCCTCAGATGGATTTGGTCATTTCCCGACGCATCAAAGGCACCCTTGCGTACTATGACGAACAAGCTCACAAGGGGATGTTCTCTCTCCCTAAATTCGTCAGGGAGGAGATTGAAAACGAAAAAAGGATCATCATGGACAACCATCCGCTTTGCATATAAGGATGGCCAACCTTGAAAAAACCGCCGTATCTTTAAAAAAGGTACGGCGGTTTTTCTATTATTTATCTGTAAGGATTGGTCGCGTTGTTTACATTTTCTCCCCCGCCAGCGCTTCGCACGAAAAGACGCTCGTCGGTTTCCCCAGCGAGGAAACCGCGCTTGACCTCGGCCTCGCTCGTCCACCCCATCCTCCGTCGGTCAGGAAACC
>JACQDT010000036.1 GCA_016200965.1 Candidatus Azambacteria bacterium
AGATTGAGGACAGGACAAAAGTTTATGAAATGCGGCACAAAAACTTGGTGGAGACCCAGAAGGAGCTGGATGAGCTTACCAAAATGAGATACCGCCAGCTTATTGATGACGAAACTTTTATCAAAGAGAAAAACACACTCCAGAGTAAAGTCGCCCAAATGAAAGAAAATCTGCGAGAGACCGAAACACGAGCCGAGAAATGGCTTGAGCTTACCGAGAAAACTTTTACTTTTGCCACTTACGCACGAGTCGCTTTCTTGCGAGCTGACAAAATGGGGAAAGCAGGGTTAGAACTTAAGAAGGAGATTTTACTGGCACTTGGAAAAACTCCGATAATTACAGACCAAAAACTCTTTATTGAGCCAAATGAGTGGTTTGCAGAGATAGGAAATGACTATCCTGCCCTTGAAAAGAAATACTTAAGGTTAGAACCGACAAAAATGCCGATGAATAAAGCAAAAACAGAAGCTCTCGCCTCTGTTCGTGCACACTGGCTCCGCGGGGAGGATTCGAACCTCCGACCAAGTGGTTACATCTAGTCCTCTGTTTTCATAAAGGGATGGACTATATCATCACCCTCGACTTTACGTTAGGGTGCGAGGTGCTTCCCGCTCCGATTTAAATCGGAGCAGTACTCCCTTGCGGGATAGTCTCTGAACCTTCCCTCCGTATAAAAATACAAAGGGCTTGGCTGCGGATTACCTTATGATGGATTGAATGCATTCACCACTTAGGCTTCCCGCAATTCACCTCGTTTTACAACCAAGATTTCTCTTGGAAGCTGCACTATAATTTTAGCGTACAGCCACCTGCGCTACCGCTGCGCTACCGCGGAATATAAAAATAAAAAGAGCAAAGGCAGTTGGTAATATATCAGTAGCCCTCCAACTTGGCAAGCTTGCGGTGCTGACGGATCTTATCCAGCGCTTTTGCTTCGATCTGGCGGATACGCTCTCTCGTCACGCCGAACTCCCTGCCGACTTCTTCCAGCGTGTGCGTAATGCCGTCCTCTATGCCGAAACGCATCTGAAGGATCTTCTGCTCGCGGGGACTCAGGTCGTCCATTATTTCTTTTATCTGGTCCTGCAAAAGATGCCGCGCGGCGCTTTGCGACGGGACGATCTCTTTCTCGTCTTCTATGAATTCGCCGAGCGTGGAATCCTCGCTGTCATCACCCAACGGCGTTTCAAGCGAGATGGTTTCCTGCGAGATTTTCATGATGTGGCGCACTTTTTCCACTTCAAGCCCCATTTCCTGCGCGATCTCTTCGGCAAGCGGCTCGCGGCCCAAATCCTGCAAGAGCCGCCGCTTGACCTGCGTGAAGCGGGAAATGGTCTCCACCATGTGCACCGGAATGCGGATGGTGCGCGCCTGGTCGGCAAGCGCGCGGGTGATGGCCTGGCGTATCCACCACGTCGCATAGGTGGAAAACTTGTATCCTTTCTTGTAATCAAATTTCTCCACCGCTTTGAACAAGCCGAGATTGCCTTCCTGAATGAGGTCAAGAAGCGTGAGGTGCGGACTGCGCCCCACATATTTTTTTGCGATGGATACGACCAGCCGCAGGTTCGCCTCCGTGAGCTTGCGCTTGGCTTCTTCGTTGCCTTGTTCTATCTTTTTGGCGAGCTCTTTTTCCTCATCCCCCGTCAGAAGCGAGATCTTGCCTATCTCGCGCAGATACATCTGTACAGAATCCTGATTAAGCGAAGCGGTTTCGTCGTCTTCCGCCTTCACCTTTTTCTTTTTCTTCTCTTCTTTTCCTTCCGGCGAAGCAACGGCGACATCAAGCAAGTCCTTGGCTTCAACAAGCTGAATATTCGCGTCACTTAGCTTTTCGTACAGCATTTCAAGCGTGCTGATGTCCTGCTCGATATTCGGGAACATGTGCAGAATCTCCGAATACGTGACGAATCCCCTGAGCCGGCCTCTGGCGACCAGCTCATCGATCAACTTCTTCAACGCCTCCACGGTGGCCGCCTTAATCCGCTTGGGCGTAGACACGAATCCTCCCACCTTCAGGAATGTTTTGGTGGTTTTTTTCTTTTCTTTTTTCTGCTTGGGGGCTTTTTTAGGAGATTTTTTCATACGATAAACGGGTTAACGCGCGCTTTTTGTTCGCTTAATTTCGTTACTTCCGCAAACAGATGTTCAGAAAGGATCGCATCTTTTTCCGCTTCCGCTTGGCGCAGAGTCATCTCCAGCTTCGCAAGTTCGCGGCCGATAAGCTCTTTCTCTATACGAGACGCGCAAAAGAGCGTTTCCTTTTCAAGCTCCGGATAGGTTTCGAGTTCCGACATAAGGAACACTTCGCCCTGCACGCTCTTGCCTGCTTCATCCAGCTCATCGGAGAAATCACGCGAAAGATTTCCCATTCTACCGTATTTCAGGAATAAGTCAAACACGGAAATAACATCCCGGCTTGTTGCTTCCTCTGCAAACATGCGGTCTGCAGCCAATCGGCCCAGAAATTCAAAACGGGAGAGTTTTTCAGTCAAATCTCGCGCTATCGCGTCGTCTTTTGCCGAATACACAAGCGCCATAAGATGCTCTAAAAGCTTGTCCAAGGCGGTGTGCTTTTTGGGCGCCTGAACGCCCTTCTCCGCCTTTTCTTCCTCAAGAAACGCTTCGTCATCTTTGATGCGCTTCATCTCGTCTTCCAGATATTCCATTTTGACGCCAAGCGCGAGCGAAAGTTTTTCAAGCCAATGATGCGCCTCTATTTTATTTGGGATCTTTTTGATCTGCGCAAGGATGATATTCCCTATCTGCTTTTTATCCTCTACTTTTTTGATGTCGTACCGCGCAAATACCGAACGGAAATAATAGTCCATCACCGACACCGCCTTCGTAATTTCTTCGGCGAGCTTCCCGCCCGGATGCTCGCGCACGAAATCGGCTGCGTCTTTTCCTTCCGGCACGCCCGCCACACTGATGGCGAATCCCCTCCCCATGGCAAGCGCGATACTCCGCTTGGTCGCCGCATCGCCCGCGAGGTCGGCGTCAAACAGAAGGCACAGATTTTTGGTATAGCGCTTGAGCAGGTCCAGCTGTTCTCTCGTGAACGCCGTGCCGGAAACGGCGACCACGTGCTTCACGCCGTCCTGCCACGACATCAGCATGTCCATCTGCCCCTCCACAAGCACCGCCGCATCCTTTTTGCGTATCTCGGTTTTTGCCTTATCCACGCCGTAGAGTATCGCGCTTTTGTTGTAGAGCGGCGTTTGAGGGCTGTTCACGTATTTCCCTTCGTCTTTTTTCTCTTTTAGATAGCGTCCGGTAAAGCCAATGACATCGCCGTGCGCGTCCGCAATAGGAAACATGATCCGATCGCGGAACCGGTCAAAATATTTCCGCTTTCCCGATTTGTCGCTTGCAATGGCCAGCCCCGCCTTTTCCATCGTATCCGGCTTGATTCCCTTAAGCGCGAGATACTGATGCAGGTTATCCCACCCCTCCGGCGCAAACCCGATACGGAATTCGCTCATGGTTTCTTCAGTAAGTCCGCGGCCCAGGAGATACGCTTTTGCCTCTGCGCCGATTGTGCTTTCGAGATTGTTCTGGAAAAACTGCGCCGCATGCGCACACGCCTGCAAGAGCGAAACGCGCTCGCTAGCCGCTTTCGGATCCTTGCTTTTAAGCTGTACCCCCGCTTTTTTGGCAAGGAGGCGGAGCGCGTCCACGAATTCAACCCCTTCCATCTTCATCACGAATTTGAAAATATCTCCCCCTTCCCCGCACCCGAAACAATGCCAGATCTGCCGCGCCGGCGACACGTAAAACGAAGGGGTTTTCTCATTATGAAAAGGGCACAAGCCGCGCCAATTCGCTCCCTGTTTCTGCAGGCGGATATATCCCGAAAGCACTTCGTTCACGTTAAGCCGCGCTTTTATCTCTTCTGAAGGAAAATTAGTGGAACTCATTCGCGCTCTGTTATCGCGCTACTCTGAAAACCAACCTATGTACGCGGCGCGGGCAATGTCATGTGAAACGGTGAATAATTCTTTTTTGTGAGAACCGTCCGGGGACGCAACCCAATACCGTACCGTGCCGTCATACGACGACTGCTCCGCTCTCCGGGTTCGCGGGTTGCCGTCATCTGCGAGACCCTCAAGAAGAATAAGCGTGCCGTCGGGAGACACGGCGACAAGCCGGGCATCGGGAATGATTTTTTCCGAAGCGCCTCCCGAAAAGGGGACCGAGTACACGGAGTCGCCACGGGTAAAAAGAACCCGCGCGGCATTTTGCCAATTAAGAAACAGATTTTCAATCTGCGCGGCGCCGGACGACAAATCCGTTATCGTTCTGCGGGTCTTCCCGACTACATCAAGCGCCGAAATTCCGCTTTTGCCAGCCGACACCAAAAGCGAGCGCTCGGCATCAAAGCGGGCGGCGGAGGCCTCGGGCGCAGATCCCGCCACCGCGTATGAAAAACTTTTCACGTCAAACGATTTGACGTCCGCGCGCGATTTCACCATCGCCACGCAATACGCTTTTCTGCCGTCCTGCGACCACCCGATAAACTCGCACGGACGCGACGCCTCCGATCCGATAGGCCACCCGAATACGTCTTCGTTCGTCTTTACATCCCTCACGGTCAAACTTGTGGTGCCGATCGAGGAAAAATATTTGAAATAGATCATGCGCGTCCCGTCGGGAGAAATGCTAAAATACGCGTACGGCGGCTGGAACGCAAGCTCGCTCGTCCCGACGACCTTCCCGTCAGGATGAAGCAACAGTCCCTTTCCCGGCTCAAAAAACACGCCGATAAGCCCACCTTGCACGGTCACCTCCGGAAGCGTCTTTGGATCGCTCCACGGAAACGAAAATATTTCTTCTTTTGAAAACGGCTGAGTCCTTATTTTATACAAACGATATTTTTTATCAGAGGAGGCAAGCTCCCCGAAAATAAAATAATCCTTAGATTCTTCTTTCTTATTTTCCGAAACATCGGAACCCCCGACAACCGGCCTTATCACCGGAGTGTTTGCAATGCTTCTGTTTTGATTTCCTCCGCTTTTTATCACCTGATACGCCACGGAAAATATCCCGCCGACGATGGATACAGTAAGCAACACCAAAAACACCCAGATGAAAATCTGCCGTCTTCTTAAGCTGTGATATGCCTCTTCTGTGCGTACTTCTTGAGGGAGCATTTCACCAAACAGTATACCACAAAACACAACTCCGTAAAAACATCCTACTTCAAAAGCCGGGCGCGCGCATCGGAAATAAAACGCTCCGATTCTGCCTTCAGGGAAGGGTCTAGCTCCGCTACCTTTTGAGCCGCCGCTATCGCTTCCTCTCCTTTCCCGAGATTTGCAAAGCCGACCGCCAAATCAATGTAGGCGGATACGCCCAGGTCGTTGCCGCGGGAAAAGACCTCCTCATATATTGCGATCGCCCTGTCGTTTTGCTTATCGTCACGATACGCCGAGGCAAGCCGCAGTTGCGAGTCGGTCGCGTCCGGATTGAGCCGGACCGCGCGCTCGAATAATCCGATCGCCTCCGCGCGCTTCCCTTCCAATAACTTCACTTTCCCCCATTGGATATACAACACGGGCTTGCGCGAACCGAGCGCTTCGGCGCGCGCAAGTACTTGGTCAGCGCGCGCGAGCGGGTCAACACCATATGAGGCAAGCGCGGCGTAATTATTGGAAAGATAGCCGGCAAGATAAAGATACCCTCTGAAATTAAGCGGGTCCTCGTTAAGATTTTTTTCCATTTCCGCAAGCGCATATCGGGCTATTTCTTTTTTTGCCTCTTCGTCCTTGTTTTGCGCGAGCGCTTCGCCCGCGAAATCGGCGAGCTTCCCGCGAATCTCGTGCTTCCCGAAGTTGCTCAACGCGATTGCGGTCTCAAAATAACCCTGTGCGATGCGGCTTTCCGTTTTATCCGTTTGCAGGGCTAAAACGGCGTAATGCGCGGCAGAAAGCGGCCTGACGTTTATCCAGTACGTTCCCGCCAAAAAAAGCGGCACAAGCCATATCGCGATTTTTGGAATAGGATTGGAAAATATCTTTTCTTTCTTTTCCCGCGCCGCGGCATCGCGGCTGAGCGGAAATCCGTCATACGACGACTGCTCCGCTCTCTGCGTTCGCGGGTTGCCGTCATACGACGACTGCTCCGCTCTCTGCGTTCGCGGGTTGCCGGCGGCCGCATACGCGCACAGCATAAAAAATGGAAGATAGGTTGCCAAGCTGTCGAACACAAAAATATTCTGCGTGAAATACGCGGCTAATAGCGCGGCGCACAGCATGCGCGGCCAATATTCGCTGACCCCGGCGCGAGCCCCCCTCACTATCATATACATAAGATACCCCAGAAAGAAAAAATAAGCCGCGAAACCAACTGCTCCCGTCGTCGTTACTATATCAAAAAAAATATTATGCGCATGGTCAAACCAATTCTCCGCGGGATAGAGCTTGGGATTATAATATTTGTCAAACACAAGGTGGTAATTTTCCGGCCCCCAGCCCAATACGGGTCGCGCGAGAAACCCTTCCCAGCTGGTGCGCGCCGAAAGCAGGCGCGTCTGCACCGTCGTGTCTGAAAACGACACCGAAGTAAAACGTTTCAGCGACTGTGAGATGCCTCCGCTTTTTTTCTCAAGCAAAATAATCGCGCCAGCCGCAAGCGCAAGGGCAACTAATCCCCATGCAAGATATTTCTTTTCCACAGCAGCGTCAGCCCGCGAAGGCCTGAATATATACGCACAAAACAAAAAAATGGCACCGACGGCAAGCCCGAGCGCCGCGCCGCGCGTACCGGTAAGATAGAACACCGCAAGATTCAATACGGCTGAGAATACATACAACGCGCGAAAAGAAGGATTGGAGTCCTTCACCAAAAGAAGTATAGCAAAAAAGAGCGCGAACATAAGATATCCCGCCAAAAACGCGGCATTGCCGATGATGGAATCAATGCGGTCAATGTCTGTATGGTAAAACGCGGGGAGACCGAGCTTCTGTCCCACGCCGTACAAACTCACCAGCACGCTCACTATGACGAACGTGCGGAAAAACAGGAGCCAGTCCCTTCCTTGCGTGAGTACGGATTTCGCTATGAGAAAAAAGACGATGAAGTGCGCGAAGTTCACCACCGAGAGCATCCGCTCGTAGGTCCCAAAAAAACTGCGGGCAGGGTTCGCGCCAAGCGCGCCCGCAAGCACATACACGCCAAAAAAAACCAGCGCCGCTTTGGTAAGCGTATCAAATTTCGGCGCGTAGCTTTTATCCAACGCTATAAGAAGGATATAAAAAAACAGCGCGCATTCCACGGCAACCTGGAAAAACACCGTCTTGGGAACAATGTAGGGAAAATAAAACGCGCCGGCAAGGACCAGCGGAGAAAACAGCGACGCATGGAGGAACGTTTTGACGGCCTTTACATAAAATTGTTTCATTTCTTCCCTGTTCATAGCAATGGTGTCGGAAATCGTTCGCGGAGCGCGCGGGCTTTTTCGGGCATGCTTCTTTTCTCGTACTGGCCCGCAAGCCAATTTACTTCTTTAGCGCTTCTTAATACTAACCCGTTTGTTATTCCTTCATCAAGCATGCTAAAGGCGTTTTCTTCGTCTCCTTTCGCGCTGTATCCCAAAAAAGCGATGCGATAAAAATCGGTGAATTTTTTGTTGCGGGCGATACCCGCTTTCGATTGCGCGACAACCCCGTCAAAATCATTTTTAAGCAACGCGAGCTGGACCAAAGCAAGCGGTAATTCAAGCCGCTGGGGCGCAAAGGTTTGTGCATGTACCAACCGCCGCTCAAGCTCGCTGTCTTTGGCGCCCAACAGAAGATACTCTGCGTTATATAAACGCGCGAGATTGTAATGATATAAATAATTTTTGGGGTTCTCTTTCACATTTTCTGTGGCCTCCTGAAACGCAAGCGGCAGAAGTTTTTCCCGCAATCCCGCCGCATCCCTTCCAAACGTCCCGTACGCATCAAGCGTAAAACGGGCAAGCGAATCGCGCACCGTATCCCGACCATATGTTCTCGCGCCAAGCGCTTTTTGATAATACGAAACAGCGGCATCAATCGCCTCTTTTTGATCGGTTTGGGTAAGGCGATCGCGCACCGCGACTGCGTCGGAAAACACCCTGTCCGCAAACGCGGGCTTTATATTTATCGTCCAGCAGAGATATGCGGCCGCGGAAAAAACGGTCAAAACAGTCACAAAATCAACAAAATGATGCGGCGATGCGGTATTTCGGGATATGCCTGCACTTCCCGAAAACCCTTTATTTAAAAGGTTATCGGTCGTTCCGACGGAAAGATACGCAAGAATGAGCGAAAGAGGCAAAAACGACGTCAATGCGTCAATTCCCAAAAGTCCCTGTGCCGCATATACCGCGACAAACGCAAAAACCGCGATTCCTGCCTGCGCGCTCAGCTGTTCGTTCTTCACGCGCCGCAGGGCGAGCATGAGTACGCTTCCAAAAAGCGCAAGATACGCCGCAAGCCCGACAATGCCCGCCGTCGCAAGCTGTTCCAAAAATATGTTGTGCGCATGGTCGAACTCCGTCTCGCCTATTTCATAGGTATAAAAGTCGCTGTTGAAATGCCTATTAAATACCGTGTTGAAATGCTCCGGCCCTGCGCCAAGAAGCGGCCGCTCCAAAAAACCCTTCCACGCGCTTGTCCACGCATATAAACGGGTCTTTGCCGTCACCTCGGAAAGCGAAATATGAAAAAGCCGGTTCAGACCATACGCGCGCATGGAAGCGGAGTCGCGCGCGGAGTATGCCAGCCCGCCAAAAAGCAGAAGCGCCAAAGCCGCAACGACAAGATAAGTCCTTCCTCTCTTTGTGCTTTCCTTACCGAAAAAAAGATAACCGATACCAAATACAACGACGCCGGCGATAAAAGCAAGCGCCGCGCCGCGCGTTGCGGTCAAAATGGCAGCCACCGCATCAAACGCCGCAACGCATCTCCACACCCACCGCGGCCGCTCTTTCAAAAGCCCTACTGCAATGACCGCGTTAAGCAATAGATACGTCGCGAGAAATCCGGCATTCCCCACCGTGCTGTATACGCGTCCGATATCTTCAAAAAGAAACTGATATAATCCATAGAGGGCGACCAGCGCGCTCGCCCCCGCCGAAACCGAGAAGAATTTCTTCCATGACGATGCGTCCCGAAAAACGCTCGCCAAAACCAAAAAGAAAAGAAAGAAATGCGCGATGGTAACGACTCCCCAGTGCCGCTCAAAATCGGAAAAAAAGCTCCGGTACGCGCCTTCTCCCGCAAACGCCGAAATCATGAGTGCCGCAACATACGCCACAAACGCCCACAATACAGCGGAGGATTTTGGCGCGAAAAAACTGTTCTTCAAAAGCAAGGCGACATACACCACCATCATTACTTCCACGATCGCGCGGAACAAAAACGTCTGCAAGGCGATGTGCGACGGATAGAAATCAACCGAAAACACGAGCGGCACAAGAAGCGCCGCGTACGCAAGCCACCGAATGATTAACATATATGACTGCTCTTGTCGCATTGTTTTTCTCTTGATCCCACTTTGTACGTTTTCACGCTATCGCTGGAATATGTACAATCTCAATAAACACTCATTCTCGATACACTACACCTTCAATATTCCCTTCGTAGGTGTTTCCCTCCAGTATCGGCACAGACCCGGGGCCGACGCTCACGCCGATGCCGCCTATCGTGGTACTGGGAGTCACAATCGCTGTCTGTGTGTTTTGTATGAGCGACCCCGCGCTATAGTCGGCGCAGAGGCGCCTTCTATGAATACCGCGATTGCAAGATTGCGGTCAAGCGTGGAATCAGTAATAGTCGGACTTGCATCGGTGATGCGCACCGCGCCGTGATATTCCATACACGGTCCCCCGAGATACGCATGCGGGCATAGATTGAGTCCTCGCCCTCCGTAGCGGACCGCCACATGCTCAAGCACCGAGTCCGAAGAACTCGCGCCGGTAAATTGAATATTTTCCCACGCGCCCGCCGCGGGAATCGCGGATACAGCGTCGCTGTCGTAGCCGTCGCTGTCGTCGGCAAACGCAGTAAATACGATCGGGCGGTCTGCGGTCCCCTGCGCGTTCAGCGTGCCCTGCACCACCACGGGAGAAGGCGGGGCCTGCGGATTAGGAACGCTTTTGAGCACGGCGCCGGGCTCAATCGTCAGCGCGCCTCCTTCTTCTACCGCAAAAAGCGACCCGATAAGATACGGCATCGTATCGGCATGAAGCGTCTTGGACTGTCCTTCCCGCACAGACAGCGCGATATACAACCCTCCCTTGCGCTCCATATCCTGATTATTCGCGTTGTCCAAATTGAAATCTGCGGAACCGTTGAACGTGCCGTTTTTTTGATTGGCGCTGAACGTATTGTCTTTCACCGCAAGCGGGGTGGTGGTCGCGGACTCGGACACGATGCCGATGTTGTTGCGCGCAAATGTATTGCCGATGATGTCTGCGGTGGAACTTGCATCCGCGATCTGCACGCCAAAACCGCCCGGACCTGCGCCTGCGTGCGTCGGGACCACCGTGTCGCGAATCGTATTTCGCGCAAGCATGGGATGCGCGCCGTCTTTCGCATACACGGCTATCGCGTGATTATGTTCAAACACCGAATCGGAAATTTCGGGACGCGCGCCGTATACTCCCACCGCGCCGGTATAGGTCGGATACCAGCCGTTGGGGTTGCGGTTGATCCCCTGCCCGCCGTAAGCGATACGCGCGTACCGCATCACCGACGGCTGGAGCATATTGTAAAAGTTGATATTCATCCAGTCGGCGGATGCGGGGATTGACGCGCTTCCGTCCTGGTTGGAATCCACGCCATCAGCGGCATCGTCGCGAAAAGAAGTGAATATGATCGGTTTCTCCGCTGTGCCCCTTGCATCAAGTACGCCGCGCACATTCAGCGCGGTCCCATATGAATATCCTGCCGCACATTTTACCGTCACACCCGGTTCAATCGTGAGCGTCGCGCCTTCACGGACGGTGATTGCCGTTGGCACCCAATACGGACTGTGTTTCGCATACCACGTCGTATGTTCAATAATGTCTCCCGTCGGCGTATAAAATCCGGACACGCTGTTTTTTGCGCCGGGCGTGCCGAGAATATCATTCTTCATCGCATCCTTCGCAAACGGCGCGGTGAACGACTCCGCATACGTCTTCCAGTTGTAAGAAAGGGTGCTGGGCGCGTACGGGCTGACGCGCTCCATCGTCCGTTTTGCGGTGTTATCGCCGAACGGCCAAGAGCCGAAATCCACCGAATCAATGGTAGTTGTCCCGTTTTTTAAATAGAGATTCGCATCCGCGCCGGAGTTATTAAGCGCGCCGGTATATACCATATTCTCCGGTTGATCGGTTGTCGTGCTTGCGGTGCGCTCAAGCAGAAAATACCCGTGCGCGGGAATCGTTTTTGCAAGTGCAACGGACAAAGCGCGATTTTTACTCTCAAGCGTCCAGCCGGAAAGATCAACGTCATTATCGGTGCGATTATATAATTCAATCCACTCGTCGTTTGCCTGCGCGACAGTCCCCATCCACGCGATTTCGTTGATAACGACAGGATTGGGGTCGTATACAACTTCGGGGGTGGAAGTTGCGGTAACCGCATCTGTCGTTTTCGCACTTTCCTCCGTTGTAGTTGCGGTTTCTGTTTCGGAAGCGCTCTCTGCCGCCGCGACAAACGCATCCGGCGAAACCCCCGTCACCGACGCGCTCCCATGTGAAATCAGCGGCGGAGGTACAATCACAACAACCTCCTGCGTTGAAGTCGCCACGACCTCTACGAACACCGGCGATTCCGGAGGAGAAATTGAAATTGTTTCACTGGCAACTGTTTGCGGAGGTGGTACTGCAATTGTTTCGGTGGCAATCTGCGGAGCGACGGGTGTGACGACGGATGGCGTTCCTTGTGCGGACGTGATGGAAGCACTCGAAGGCGGTGGAGTCTGTGTAGGAACGAGAGGAAGAAGGCTTGCAAGGAAAGCGGATGGGGGCGGCGCCGACGCGCTGTACACAAGGGCCAAAAGCGCGCTTCCGGCATCTCCAATAGCTCCCGCAATCGCCACGGCCGTGGTCCCTATATATGTCCCTGCCGTCTGCGCCACTTGAACGGGGCTTGCAACGACATACCAAACCCTATCTGTAATAAAATCAAGGCCGGCAAGTACCACGCCCTCTGCCTGATGAACAACGGTAAGTTGCACAGGGGTAATGCACGGCTGTTGCGCGTCCTGAATGGTATTTTCTTTCAATGCATCAAGCGAGCCCTGAATATCGGAAACGATTTGATCTCCGCGGTATTTCAAATAAACGTCGGAAAAACTGTGCCCGGAAAGCGGATCCAAACCGCCCGCCGTTTCTTCAATGCGCGTATTGAACGGCATAATGTATCGCGACACGAAACCGACAAGACCGGCGATGACATGATCTGTTTCGGATGTCAGCCACTTTCCTTTTCCCGCGACACGGCTCGCGGGCGTGGCAACGCCGTACACGCCGATTGATTGCGCAGGAACACCGCCCGGTTTGTCCGCAAGCGTATCATACATGCTATTGGCGTAAAAATTCCCTTGCGAGTGGGCAACAAGAAGCAGTTTTTGCGTGCCCACTTTCTCGCTTGCCGAGTTGATCATTTCAACAAGATCATAGTCCTGCACCGTCTCCGAATCAAAAAACTTCTGATAGACGGCCATCAAAATATCGCCGACGCCACCAAGATGCGATGGGTTGAGGAGGTATTGGTAATCTAATTTTTCCCCCTTATACTCTTCTTTCAAGAATAGTTTTAGCCACCTTTGGTTATCTCTGGCACCTTCTTCATCAGTAAAGACACCGTTAATAGCAGAAATAGTATATCCGTCTTTTTGACACAATTTAGACAAGCTTTCAGCAAAAACCTCGTGTGACAACGACAACATCAAAATAATTGCAAGAAAAATAAAACTCAATTTTACTTTTATTCGCATGGCTATCTTAATTAGGTAACGAAGCAAGTTCAATATCACAACTTATCGAATCGTCTATCCTCCCACTGTTCAAATGGGAATAAAAATCTTTATGTGCTTTTTTTCTTATCTCTGTATTGAATTGTTTACCAAATATAAATTTCCCATATGTTTCCATCGCCGTGATTACCCCACCCTCTCCTTTTTCTGGAACAATTTTTGCCACACAGAAAAAAGCGCGATCTTCCTTATTTGCTATCTCTCCCACTGTTCCTCCATTTACCATTGGCTGCACCACCTCCATCTGCAACGCCAATGCGTACTGCAAAAGCACCGCGCGCGTTTTGGCGGAGTCGGGATATTCTTTGAAAATCGCAAGCTCCACGTCGTCGCGAATGCCGTTGCGGTTGGCGTCAATGCCGGCAATGGTCTTGTCCGCTTCGGCACCGGGGTCTGGCGGTAAGTTCTTTCCCATCACATCGTCAAGCGTCAGCTTCGTGGCGTGGATTTTCGCCACCTGCTCGTCGGTTTTTTGTTTATCAATGACATGCGGGATACGCGCGATAACCAATACGCCAAAAAGAATGGCGCATACAACCACGATGCCCACCGCCACTTTGGCGGTCTTCATCTTCCATGATTCTTTTTTCACCTCCTGCCGCCCTTGTTTCATTTCTTGTTCCATATATTTAATGATCCACAACGCTTCTTAAAAAATTGCAAAAAAATAAAGCGGCCATGCGCTTGCCCTTACGTGTTTTATTATATCACACTAACTATAATAAAATAACCCCTGAATCAAATTGTACATATTCCAGCGATAGCGTGAAAACATACAATCTTAAAATCAGAGCGTGCCGCATTGCGGTCAGCGCAAGTTAAACTTATGTTTAAGATGGATGTCCGTATCAATTTTCTGCGCCACCACCATGCGCACATACCGCTGGAGTCCAAACAACTCGACAATAAAGTCAATCTCGTTTTTGCACTCATAGGGAAAGACAAATACGCTTTTTTTGAAGCGGGTAAAAACCGAGTTCTTTTAATTTCCATGCAAGCGCATCACGGCCCTTTTTGTGTCGCTCTGGAATATCAAACATAACAATCCTCCAGAGAGTATCCCATGTTGTGGGTTTATTAATTTCCATCGTATCCAATTGATAGCGAAGCGATCTCTGCTTCCCTTCGTCGGCAAGCACAAGTTCTACGGTCCCGTCGCTGTGTTCACGACATCCCACTAACTTCGACTGGTACAACCGCTTTATCGCTCTATGCAAGCTTTCCTCATTTATTTTTTTCCATTCCCTTCCCGTCTGGCGCAGAATACGGAAATATGCATCAGGCCGCCTTGTCAGCGAAAGCGCCGTTCCCGTTTTAAGCAAAAGTAGAATTTTCTTTGCCACCGGACCAACCTGAATGCGTTTATTTTTCGTCATTTTACCATTATACAACTTTGTACATTCTCGCGCGATAGCGCGAGAATGTACAATCTTTATCTCTATCTGAGAGCATTGAGAAAATTGGAGACGGCTTCCTGTTGGGACGGGTCAAGTGCGCCAACTTTTTGCGCGTGTTCTTTTGCCTTGTTTTTCTGCCCGAGGTTCGCATATGCGATGGCGAGATTCATGTGCGGCCAGACAAGCTGAGGCGCCTGCGCGATTATTTTTTTATTTAAAAACACTATTTTTACATAATCCTTTTTCGCGTTGTAATATTCGGCGACCCACTGCAATTCTTTGTAATTTCTCGCGCCAAAACCAAGATAAAACGCTTGTTCAACATATGGTATTCCCTTTTCGTCCCGGCCCGCGAAATGATAATTCTGGGCTATTTTCCAGTACGGCATCGGATGGTCGGGATTTTTCTTTGATGCCTGCTGTAGGATATCAACCGCCTTTTGGTACTCGTTTTTCAAAAACGCGGTTTGCGCAAGCGCGAATTCAAACTCCATTCTTCCCGGGCTTATCGCGATTGATTTTTCCATGATGTCTTCGACTTCTGGAGATGCCATGCCAGTGCGAGCCAATTTGAGGTTATACACGTCGGACAGCTGAAGCCGGTACAACAGATGATATTGGTTGCTCTGCGCGATGTTTTCCTTCAGCGCGACGATAGCGCGGTCAAGATAACGGGAAAGATTTTCCGGCAACACTTCCGATTCCGTGCCCTGAACTTCTTTGGCAACGCTGAGCGCGAGCCGGCTGCGCGTTTCGTTGTCACCGAAAGTGCGCCACGAAAGCGCTTTCTCATAGAGCGCCATTGATGCATCTATGCCGTACACCCCGCTCTCCGCTTTGGCAAGCAAGTAGCTCTGCATCATCGGCCGCGCGCTGAACATATATACGACGATCAGCGCCGCCATAAGCGGAATCGCAATAAAACGCACCGGCATGAACGAAGGCCTTCCTGCTTCTCTCTCTCCGGAAAAACTATTGAGATATGCGATAGCGACTATCCACATAAGAAACGCGCCGAACGAATCAAAGAGAAAAAAATTCTGGACTCCGTATGCGGTGAAAAAAAGCGTGAATGCAAGCGCGTGCGCGGGCGCGAGAACTCCCCTGCGATACAGCCGGAATATAACGAAAAAGCACGAGGCATACAAAAACAGGTATGCGCCAAGCCCAAGAATTCCGTGCATGACCAGCATGTCAATGTACGCATTGTGCGCGCGGTCAAACCAGATCTCCGAACGCTCGGCGATATAGAATTCCGGGTTAAAATATTTGTTGAACGCAAGAATGAAATTCTCAGACCCCACGCCAAAAAGCGGATAGTCCTTCGCGGAGGCAAGCACTGTTTTCCACGTCGCGAGACGCGTCTGCGTTGTTGTATCATATACGGAAAACGTCGCAAGACGCGAAAGAAAACCAAGCCCCGATTCTTCTTTGGGCGCCGCGTCAAAATGATTAAGGGAGTAAAATGTGCTTTCTGAAATGCGCTCGGGCTTTGCAAAAAGAGAACCATAGTTCGCCACGGCAAGCGCCCCAAGCACGATAAGCGCCAAAAACGCCGCGGCCGCAAGCCGCGCAAAGCGACGCCGGTAAAAAATGAGAATAAAGATCGCCGCAACGATCGCCGCGGCCGCAAGCCCGACAAAGGCGCCCCGAGTTCCTGTGACAAGTATTGCAATAAGCGCGAAAACGGCAAGCACAAGGGAAAGTAAGAATTGTATGTTTTCACGCGATAGCTGGAAAATGTACAATCTTTTGAATGAGAGAGCAAAAAAGAAAGTAAAGAGAAGATATGCGGCAAGAAAGGCGGGGTTGCCGATAAAGCCGCCGGGGCGCGGCGCAGTGCCGGTTGAGAAAAATATCCAGAGAAATTGCGCGAGCGCCGCCGCCGCGGCAAGCCCGCCGGCAATAAGCGAAACTTTCAAAAACTTTTGCCACTCTTCCCTCGTTTTGAACATTCCCGCGAGTATGACAAAAAACAAAAAGAAATGGGCAAGCTGGAACAATCCCCACATCCGCTCGTAGTTGCCCCAAAAACTGCGGTAGGGATCAAGCCCGAACAAGGCGGAAAGCGCCAGCGCGCCGAAGAAAAACGAGAGCGCCCATACCAGCAACGTTTTTTTGGGACGGAACGAGGGATTTTTAATCGCCAAAGGAATATACAGCGCGAAGAGAATCTCCACAATGATCTGAAACAAAAATCCGCGTGAAGTCGCAAACGGGAAAATAAGCCACGGGATCACCGCCACAGGCAAAAAAAGAACGGCATATATTCCGTACTTGATCGCTTTAATGAGATATTCTTCTTGCAATAGCATATGCGCTTCATTCTATCACGAAAAAACCAAAAAACAAATTGTACGTTTTCGCGCTATCGCTGGAAAATATACAATGTTTTTTTCTTATCTTTTCATTTCTTTTCGGGAAACGCAAACACCGCCCTTTTGAGGGGGCGGTGTTGCTTTTGGCTCATTATGCCGTCACAAGCAACATAAGAGTTTTGGAATCTATCTACTAGTAGGTCACGGTTGCACCGATGGCCGGCATACCGTCTACTGTCGTAATGTTCGATGAGACACCGTCAGACCATGTAACCACATTGTTTCCGGAACCGATGCTGTTGGATATTGTTATTGTTGACGCGCCTGTATCAGTCGTGTCAGCCAACACATAGATATCCACGTAACCGGTGCCGTTTGAGGCGTCAATGGTGAACGGAGTGAATGTCTGCTCACCCACGTTGCCTGTGGTCACTGTCCAGTTCGTAATGTCGGTGAAGTGAATCGAGGAGGCGCCGAACAATACGCCTGGGCGGAGTTGCGTCTTTGCGACGATTGAGCCGCTTGTCGAATCCCTTCTCAGGGTGACATACCGCGTCGCGGTAAATGCAGCTGCCGCCTTTGACGTACTCAAACCAAGGTCAATATCTGACACCGTGATAGAGTAGTTGCCCGGGGAGGTGTTGGTGAACCTGTATTTACCGATATTTTGGTCGGTAGCCGCACCACCCGAGAAGTTTGTCAGGGCGTTAACCACCGTCAGCTCTGAACGGTACGCGCGCTGTGCGTTGCCCGAGATAGTCGCGCCGTCCATCGGGATAGAGGATCCCGACGTTGCGCCCAATGCGGTCGCATCGCCGTTGCCCTGTATCTTGAAGATGTGCGAACTGCCTGACGTTCCGTTCGGGAACCAGTTCATGTCGCCTTTTAAGGTCAACACGGTATCGCTGCCTTTTGTAAGCGCGAGCGTCAAACCGTCAAAGGTCGCAAGCACGTTCGTGCCGACTGCCGAAGACGTCATGGACGCTACGGTCGAGCCCACCTGCGTGCCATCCGCCTTGAACAATTTCAAGTTGATGATGGAACCGGTTGCCGCCGAAGAGGCGGCCCCCAGAAGGTCAGTCACGATAAGTTTCGTGACGTTGACGTTTTCCTGGAAACCGGTCGTCAGCTTGAAGGTCGCGAGCGTCTGACCCGTTTCACCCATTGAGCGGTTTTGCGCAATAGGCATGTCGGAAGCCGCCGCTACGGTCAATGTGCCTGATCCTGCGATGTACACCTGCTGAGCCGCCGGGTCTGTCAACGTATCGGACGCATCGTTGTTGGTTGCATTGCCTGTCGCGGTTACGCTGTCAAGAATAACCTGCGAAAGCCCTGCCGCCGGATATCCGGTGCCGCCCGAGTAGTTTGACGCGCCCGTCAAGATGTCCGCGTACACATCAACCACGTACTGCTGGCCTGCCGCGACTTGAATCGTCGGAGAAGGCGAGAATGTGTACGTGTTGCTTGCCACCGTGGACAACGAACCGATGGTCGTGCCGATCTGCGTAGAACCGTTCTTGATCATCAAGTTCTGGAAATCAAGACCGAGCGCATACGCCGTGGTCGCGCTGTTTTTCAACACGATCTGCGATACGGTCACCGACTCGCCCGCACCTGCGGTGAGCACAAATGAACCGATTCTCGCGCCCGTCGCGCCTCTTACGCCTGTCGGGAGGGTTGCGATCGCGTCACCCAAAGCGGTGCTCTTTGCCACCGTCAGCGTACCGACTTGCACCGTCAAGGTGTTGCCGTTTGCCGCTGAAGTATCGTTGCTCTGAAGTGATGTCTGGCCCTGATAGTTTGATACACCCTTCACCAGCGACACTTTAAGCGAATTTCTCGCAACAAAGGCCACGCCCGCGGCCGTCTTCACATCCGCCTTTATCACCAATGTCTTGGTGGCGCCGGAAGGAATGATGAAGGAATTGCCGAAGGTGAACTCTTTGCTTGCGCTTATCGGCAAGTCATTGGTGGAGCCAACCTGCGTGCCGTCCAAGTACAACTTCGCGTCGTTCAAACCGCCCGCGGTCGTACCCGTTGAGGATGCAGTAAGC
>JACQDT010000004.1 GCA_016200965.1 Candidatus Azambacteria bacterium
CCAAGCCGATCCCGGACCGAAAAACAAGGCCTATGGCGTTTGATTGCGCAATGCTCCGAACAACCTTCAGTTCATTGCCTCGTTTTTCAGGATCTCTTCCTGATATAATCTCGGTGAATGCGATATGCAGAGCTTCCATATCGCTTGTGATGCCCGGTCGCACCCGGCTTAATGTCGTCCTGACACCACGACCACGATCCGCCATTACAATATAACGCTTATCTATATCATACGCATAAAAAATCCCCGTCACATCGGGCCAATTGCCTATATTGTGAGCAAAAGAGTTGTCGCCGATCTCTCCCGCCACAAGCGTGATTAAAGAAACCAAATCTGTGGAACCGCTGCCAAGCACCTGAAGTAATTCAATGCCCATTTTTTCAAGACGACTCGTAAAACGATCCTGCCGTTCGCAATGATATTGTTTCGGAATTTCCGGCGCCTGATCGCTCGCCGCCCAAGCCCAGCCAAGCGCTTTCAGGTCAAGTTGAAAGCGCTCTAAATCGGACAAATCATAATACCGCTGCCCTCCAGGGGTCCGTTTTGAGCGTAACTTTCCTGCCTTATCCCAGTTGCGTAGCGTTTGCACCGTAACACCAAGCATCTCCGCCGTTTTTCCTATTCGTATCATTTTTTCCTCCATACCAACATATTAATGCATAAACCTATAAAAATCAAGTAATACTTTATAGGTTTATGCAAAAACCTACTAATGTGGAGATTGTCAGCCCAAAAACGCGAGAGAGAGAATGGATTGCTCTAAAGAAACAGAATCGGAAGCGGTGGATTTTTGCCACCCCGAGTCGAGTCGAAGGGTTGCCTGCCCCGTAGTCGGTGTTTTCTGTTGCCCGCCGTGCAAAGACAATTTTTGAAAGTTCTGAACTGCACGAAAAAAGAGCGTTTTTGAACTATCTACTTCAGAACCCGACTGTAAACGCCGAAAAGCTAGAGTTTACAATGCGTTCTCCGTTTAATTTAGTACTAGAACTAGCAAGTAGTCCTAATTGGCTTAGCACTGTGAACAGCGTTAGAACGATAATTCAAGAGCACAATGGCTACACTTACATCCCAGATTTACGAGAATATGCGAACCTATAAACTTACCCCACCACGCTACTCACTATTTCTGCCCGCTTCTGCCCCCCGTGTGCCCCCGTGGCGAGCGATTTACCCCGGGGCACAACTTTTGCACCCCCCGAGCCGAATTAAGACGAGTTTGACGAGCTGTAGCAAAAAACTCCCGGGTGGGGAGTTTTTTGCGGGAACAGCGAGCGGGAGAAAAGAATTCCTCTTGCGCTCCTTGACCCTTGGCCGAGCTCTCGGTACACCCGCCCGCTTCGCCGTAGCTACAGCGAGGCGAGTAAACCAAAATTGTTTTTCACCGCACAAAGGCGGATGGCGGACTCATTACGCAATCCTGTTACCGGCTTTCGCCGATAAATACCGATTCTCACTATTTCAATAACACTATATCAATTTTTGATAATTTCTAAAAGCGGCTCTTCCCAACCAAAACAAGTTTCTTTGCCTTTGAGATCACCGAGTGCTTTTGCGCAAGAAGAATCAAGTTTTGTATATTCTTTGAGCGCTTGCACGGTCTCCTCAATGAATCCGCCAACAGTGCCGTCAGAATCATCAACGCCGCCGCGGCATAATCTATCATCAAGCCGTAAGAGCGTATCAACTAATAACTTTGCCGTCTGCTCGCTTACCGGCAACTCGGAAACGATCTTTGACAGACGATTACATCCTTCCGAAAGAGAGCTTTGATATGAAAACCAGATTCGAGAAGGGCCATTATATGGCTTGATATATTTCATGGCGCCAGTGATTTCTTTTTTCGTGGCCGCTAACTCACTCTTGCTTAATTCTCCCAGCCGGCCACTGCAAGCGGCTTGAGAGACAAGCCGCTTATCCTCGTCATTCAACTTTTTGCCGCCCATCACCGCATAAATTGCCACCGCCACCATATGCTTGCAAAGTGTATCGTTCTGGCCGAGATAGCACTCGCAATGGCCATAATCATACCGGCGCGCTTCCACCGATACTCGATACAGCTTTGTACCCATCACGACGGCTGAATACGCCCCAATTCCTTCTTCAAACTTCGCCACCCTTCCTTTTTCATATAAATCAACCGCCTTCTCAAAAGTCGGCCCATCCGTCGCAAACTTAATTTTGTCCAAATCATATTTTGGAGTCATATTTTTTATTCTCCTCGGCGTGAGCCGTAATCTCGATATTGCAACTCTTATGCTCCCGGCACCACGCCTCGCATTTCTCGGCCCATTCTTTGTCGGTATAGTGAAAACCGCACTCCGGGCACTGGTATAATTTTTGATTCTTTTCAGAATCTATAATCTTCGCCACTTCCTCGTTAGTGATTTTTGAACCCGAAAGCCGCACGGACGCCCCCGTGCTTTCAATCAATGTTTTTCTCATCTGATCCCTCCAAAAATCGGCGTTGAGCTGATCGTTAGATGAGTTATTGTTTGTGTTTTTATTGACCATGTTTAGAATATATCAACTATATACGATTGTATCCGATTATATACGATTCCCACTACATCACTACATTGATATAGAGGGCCGAACTTACTATATTGTAAAAACAATTGAAAAATTGCTCACTCGATAGCTAAAGGGCCTCGGAAACGAGGTCCTTTGTGCTTTAAACCTTTATTTTTCTTACCGGGTCTTTGAATGCCCGATGTTCCTTTCTGCCGCGTCTATCATGAATTCGTTCATTTTCGGCCAATCCTCTTCGTTGGTTATATTTACGCCGTCCAGTTGGTGTTTGATCCGCGAGGTTACATTATCTTCCATTCGCTCCCAGGTTAGCTTGCCGCCGAATTCTTTCTCGATCTCCTCTTTAAGATTAAAGAGAGAGTCAAATGCCTTTTTGTTTTCTTCCATTTCGCCTCGGTTTATATAAATCTCCGCTCGAGCGTATTTTTTTGAAATAACCAGATTGAGGTTAAAACCACCCCGACCCATCCCGATGCCGATCCAGTTATCTGTGCTCGGGCTAATGTTGGCGAACAGTGAGTTCTTTTTACTTATTTGGGCAAGAAACCGGGTCCAGAATTTCTCCCGAAATACATGCCTTTGGGCATATTCTTTCTTTTCAAGTCCGATTTGCTTTTTCTCGGTTGTCGGTCGCTTAATAACGGTAAACAGAGGGCCCGCCGGCGATTCGTCTCCGATCCTGATTGCCTCCAGTTTGATGAGATAAAAAGAGATGTCATCCGGCGAAACTTCATTCAACCAATCAATTGCCTTTATGTGCTCTTCTGTCGGCTCTTTGCAAATCCAAATAGCGATGTTGGCGCCGAGATTGGTGAGATAAGTGATAAGCTGGCCAAGGTGGTTGTGATCCGTCTTTTCCAGCTGATTTTCGATTATCACCTTATTGCCAAAGTTGTCCTCGCCGTACAAATCAACCTTAAAAGGCCCGACTTTTTCTTCTCGGGATTCTATGGAAATATCAAAACCGATTGCGTCGTTTAAAAAATCAATATACTCTTCCAGCCATTTCGTAAAATCCTTATCTTCCTTGCGCCAGAGTTCCCGCAGCGGTACGCGCTTAATTTTCCTGAATAGAGTCGCTCATTACTCCACGATAGCACTTATAGCGCGAAAAATCTACTATTAAACTGTAAGATTTCCAAGCGTTATTTACAACTTTCGTATGTTATTCCCCGCCAGCACTTTGTTAAGAAAAGTGTGCGGAGGCCAAGCGGGCAGGGTGTCCACCCCATCCTCCCTCAGTCCGTCAACCCGCGAACGCAGAGA
>JACQDT010000037.1 GCA_016200965.1 Candidatus Azambacteria bacterium
CTCCGCGCAACGCTTTTCAGTAGTAAGAACGCCGTTTTGATAAAACGTTTGACACGCTAGCGAACCAGGATTGCACGTATCGGTCGTGTAACAATGCTGGTCAGCCCCTCCGGTTTGTTCACATTTGTTCGTTGTTGGATTGCAATAGTTGTTGTTGTTACATGTGCCGTCCGTGTAACACCATTCATCCACGCCACCAGTGCTCTCACATAAGCCGGTTGCCTGATTGCAATATCCGAGGTTGTTGCATTCTCCAATCCCGTCTGCGTTGACATCGGTGCATGGGTAGGTAACGGTTCCGTTATTGGAGTCGCATATACCGGTCCCAAGCGCGCATGGGGAGCCAGGAGCACAGCTGGAACAAACTTGTATTAGGGTTTTGCATATGCCTGCAGAATCGCGCACAAGACCCGGATCACATTCCGGGCCAGTTAAACAATAGTGCTGGTTCACGCCGCCGCATTCGCACGAAACCTGTGCTCCCATGTATGTCGACTGGCAAGTTCCGCCGGATACCGTATTCCATTGATGAAACTCGCATATCTGTTTATTTAAAGCGCTGTCCAGTGTTGAGCTATCCGTAATAAATAGACCGAAATGAGATCCAAGATCGGGACAGCTACCGCTCACCGCGGTAAACCCTGTTGGACAAGCAGCTTCTTCAAAAAAGTGAGTAGAAGGACTTAGGTTTAGATTCACGCACGTAGAATAGAGGGCATATTCGGGGCAAGAACCTCCAATACTAAAGGGAGAACCGCATAGGCACTCTCTGTTACTATAATCAGGACATGCTGTAGAACTTGGTGAGACGATGATATTTGATATAGTGGAATTAGTAACGGTAGTGCTGTTTTGGGATGCAAAAACAACCGCGGGAGAAAACAAGGTAAAAAGCGCCACAACGAGCACAATGACTCCATGCTTTTTGTTTATAACACGCATATTTTTTTCACCGCGTCGCATGTGGGCGTGGGCGCTGTGCAATCGGCGTTGGTAACGCACGCCGGCGTGCACACGTCAAAGAGATACGGAATGTTGTTGCGAATGAAGCTTTGGTTGACCGAACACAGATAGGGATCGGGGCCGGAGATAAGCGTGGCGCCGCCGATGGAAAACGTGATGGGATAATCGGTGGTGTTGAGCACGCCCGTCGCCGCGTCGCGACAGCGGATGTAGAAGGTGGAGTTGTATATCTTCGTCGCGACCCCGCCCAGGCCGGTGAGCGCGACGGAATGATTGGTGAGGCCGTCGGTGGAAAATTGGCTCATGCCCGAGGCGCCGTAGGCGGTGTCAGCTGTTTTGCCGTACTGGCACGCCGCGTTCACGTCCGTCGTCAGACCCATAGTGACCGAGGTAGTGCCGAAAGGAAACGAGCCGGCGGGAGGACTGACTATCGTGCCGTCAAGCGAAGACGCCGAACCGTTGTCGCGCACCGGCCCGGGGCCGCCCGCACCAGCCGCCTCGCAAAAACCTGCGGCATTGCACACGTCGGTGCCGGCGCAGTCGGCGTCCGTGGCGCAGGCGGCGGTGCAGATCCCCGCGGTTGGCGGAGGAGGCGCCACGACTGCGCTTGAGACAACGACGGTCTGCGTAGCTGTGCCACTACCGCCCTGATTGTCCACCACCTGTAAAGTAATGGTGTAGGTGCCTGCCGCATACGTCTGCGAGGCGGTAGTCGCGGAGCCCACAACATCCGGCAAAGAGGCGCTCCCCCAGTTCCAGCGATAGCTGACAATAGTACCGTCCGCATCGGCGCTTGACGATCCGTCAACGTTTACTATAAGCGGCGCGGTCCCGGAAGCCGGAGAAACG
Organism: Candidatus Azambacteria bacterium; assembly: GCA_016200965.1. Taxonomy (GTDB): domain Bacteria; phylum Patescibacteriota; class Minisyncoccia; order GWC2-36-17; family WO2-46-25; genus JACQDT01. Next base: position 1,813 of record JACQDT010000037.1, read on the forward strand.
CTAAACCGCGCGACGGGAAGCGCGTTGGGCGGAGTCAAAACAGAAAACGAGATGATGTAGTCGCTTGTGTTCACGTTGCCCGCCGGATTGTCCTGGCACCGCACGTAATATGAATACGAAACGCCGTTTGCAAGGCCGGCCAGCGGCTGTGCGTGGCTCGTTCCTCCCGTAGTCGCAAATAATGCCGTGGAAAGAAACGCCGTGTTGGGCACGGCGCTGTAACCGCAATACGCCGCTTCGTTGGTAGTTCCCGCAAGCGTTGCGGAAGTGGTGCCGGAAGGCAATGACGCCGAAGGAGACGTCTGGATGAATACGGGCGCCACGGTGTCGGGCGCGGGGGATGCAACCGCAAACATGATAGTGATATCGCCCGTCGTATTGCCGGCGGCGTCTCTGCACTTGAGGTAATAGGTATAGAGCGTGCCATCGGTAAGACCGGTGAACGACTGCGAATGAGTTGTTCCGGTCGCTCCTCCCGTCGTGGCAAACGCGGTCATCTGCGTGTCAAAATTCCGCCCCGCCACAGTCGCGTACTTGCATGTTGCCCACTCATTGGTAGTTCCCGCAAGCGTTGCGGAAGTGGTGCCGGAAGGCAATGACGCCGAAGGAGACGTCTGGATGAATACGGGCGCCGCGGTGTCGGGAGGAGCAAGTGTGGTCAGGGAAATGGTATTTGACTGGGTCTGATTTCCCGCGCCATCAAATGCCACCACATAATAGCTATACACGGTAGATGGAGAGAGCCCTATGTCGAAATAAGAAATGGCTGAGGCGGACACGGTGGCGGCGAGCGAACCGTTGCGGTACACATAATATCCCTGTAGCCCTGACCCGCCAGAATCGGTAGACGCGATCCAGAAAAGATTGATTTGGGAAGAAGATATCACCGTTCCCGAAAGAAACGGGGCGGTCGGCACGATGGTGTCGGGCGCCGCCGTGGTGGTTGCCGAGGCCGTGTTTGAATACCCGCTGAAGTTGCCGGCGGCGTCATAGGCGCGCACGCGGTAGCTATAGGCCGTGGAAGGAGTAAGGCCGGTATTGCTGTAACTCGCAACAGGAGAGGTCCCTATTTGCGTAAAACTAGCGCATCCCGTCCCTATGCACTGTTCCACCGCGTATCCCGTCACGCCAACGTTGTCCGTGGACGCGGTCCAGGTAAGATTGATTTGGGAAGTGGCCGCGGTTGCGGTCAAACCAGCCGGAACGCTCGGGGATGTGGTGTCGGGGGGGGAATTGACGGTTATACTCACTGACTGCGCGGTAGTACCCCCCGCGCCAGTGCAGGAAAGCGTATATGAGAATACGCCCGTTGCCGAAGGCGTGACTGTTTCTGAGCCGGAAAGCGCCTTTGACCCGGACCACGCGCCGGAAGCGGTGCAGGAGGTCGCGTTGGAAGAAGACCACGTAAGCGTGGAGGATGAGCCGAGGGTAACGGAAGAGACGGAAGCGGTAAGCGCGACTGAGGGAAGAGGAAGAGAAAGAGTGCAGTTGTCATATATGTATCCTCCGTAATAAAACCCGCTCGCATTAACTCCGGTCCCTAAATACGTACATGTGTAATAATTACTGGGATCAAGATAATGATCGCACCGTAATATGTTGCTGGTCGTTTCATAACAGTTGTAAATAATATCCGGCTCGCTGTTGGAGGTATAATTAGTGGAACAAAAAAGCTGATTATTTTTGGGAGTGGGGTTTGGATCATACGGGGGGCTGAAAACTATCGATGCATCGTAGTAATTTGGCGGTTTCGCACACGGTTGGGGAGCTGACGCGGCAAACGCCGGCGGCGTTGTTTCAAAAAAGAAAAGTAGCGCAAAGGCCACAAAACATACTTTCCACATGCGGATAAAAAACGCCTGATTCATAATTGTTTCGAGCGCGCGTTGATCTTCGCTTCACCGTCCTGGAGCGTCTGCCTCAGGGACTGATCGCTTGTGATTTGCGTCTCAATCATTTCGGTAAACACATCGCGGATCACTTGTTCGTTTTTCTGTACCCATGATACCGCCGAAAGGGCCTGATCCGCAAACGCTTTCATTCTCTGATCCTGCTGTTGGCGCAAGATGAGCTGTTTTTGCGCAGCCGGCCTGCCGGTCGCCGTCAAATAGTACTCATTGATTTCTTGAGTCGTCATGAATTTAAGAAATTCCCATGCCGCCCGGGCATTTTTGGAATTCTTGTACACGCCGAATCCCCAGTACTCGGGATAATTCCTGCGAAATACCGACCCTTTTCTTTGCGGAACGGGGGCAACTTCAACATTCAGCTTTGGCGACTTTCTAAGCAATCGGCCGCGCAGATCCGCATATCCGATCATCATGCCGACGCGGTTCTGCGCGAACATTGATTCGGCGTCTTGAACGCTCGACCCCGACCAGCTGTAATTGGGGTTTGCCTGTCTCGCAAACGACGTATAGAACTCCAGTGCCTTTTCCGGCGCGCTTGCTTGCCCGGAAGAAGCGCCCGCCTGCGCGAATTTTATTTTGCCGTTCTCATCGGAAAGCGGGACCCCGTACTGCAACAGTAACAGCGCGAGAATGTCGCTTGAAGCCGTTATATTTTTTCCGCCTCCCATTGCGGCGCCGGAAATAAGAATGTCTCCCGACTGCCTGCGCTTGGTCAGCTGGCGCGAGTACTTTGTAAATTCGTCCCAATCCGCGGGAGGAAACACGATGCCCGCGCTGTTGAACAAATCGACGTTGTAGTACAGCGCGAGCGTATCCACATACAGCGGCGCTCCGTATACCTGCCCGCCCGCGGTAAAGTCCTTCTCTGCCGCGTCAACGAACTTCTCGCCGAAATCAAGCGGAGGAAATACATCTTGAGGGGCGGCAGCGAGAATGTCCTGATATTTCGCGAGCCACGTGTGATGCATCTGGAACAAATCAGGTCCTTTTCCCGCGGCAAACGCGCGCAACAACTCCTGTTCGTATGTCTCGGGTGATTTTTTCTTATAGCTAATTTTGACGCCGCGATTTGACGCCGTAAACGCGTTTGCAAGATTGGTATATATAGTTTCATCGTCCACCGTCCCCCATACTTCAAGTTGCGCCTTAGTAAGCGTCGCGGTCCCGGTATTGAGACCGGGTATCACCCCTGCCCACATCAAAACGACCACTACGGCGATGACGGAAAAAATTCCTCCGACGATGTATTTTGCCATGCTAATTCTTTGTAAATATCATCCCAAAATGATACATGCCCGCCTCAATGTTTTTTACCATGGCGAATCCTTCACGGCCGATAAGCTCTTTTATGGCGCGCTCATCAAGCCGCAACTCGCGTGAAGGGCCGAGCGGCGCCTCTTTCTTCCAGTCCACGAAAACAAGAAGCCCCTTGGGTTTAAGCGCGCGGAACGCTTCCTTTACAATGAGCTCCTTCTGGCGCGACTGAAAAAGGATGTTAGACAAAAGCACTGCGTCCTGTGATACGTCCGCAAGGCCACTTGAGCGGGGCAACTCGAGATTCGCCCGCACGGCGGTAATGTTTAATACGCCCTCCATGCGGGCACGGGAACGGACCGAGGAAAGCGCAGCGTCCTGCACATCAATCGCGCACACTTGCCCGTCGGCTCCCACAAGCCGTGAAGTGATCAACGCCCAATCCCCTGCCCCGCAACCGAAATCGGCGACCCGCATACCGGGCGCAAACCCCACCTGTGCCAACACATCGGAGGGATTTAAAAATCTCGCGGCTGATTTTAATGGAGGGAATGACATGTCATAAGCACACAATGGATGCCACTTTGTCTCCCGGGCTTACGCGCATCAGACGCACCCCTTGGGTCGCCCGGGAAAGCGACGGAACGGAACCAAGCTCCGTGCGGATTACCTGCCCTTTCTTTGAAATCGCGATGAGATCCTGCAGTTCTTTCGTGATGAGAAGCGACGCGACGAGCTTTCCGGTCTTATCCGTCACTTTATACGTCTTGACTCCCTGGCCTCCGCGCTTCTGCTTACGGTACTCGCCGATGGCCGTCTTTTTCCCGAATCCGTTCTCGGCGATCACCAGCAGTTCAAGCTCGTTTGCCTTGCCGTGCGGGATGACATCCACGCCCACTACCTCATCGCCGCCCTTGAGCGATATCGCCCGGACGCCCGCGGCCGTTCTGCCCATCGCACGCACGTCTTTTTCGTCAAAATAGATCGCCTTGCCGCTTTTGGTGAGCAAGATCACTTCGTCCGTGCCGCGAGACACGCGCACCCATTTTAGCATATCGCCGCCTTTGAGCGATATCGCCTGCACGCCGGTCCGGCGCACCGTGGTGAATTCATCCGCCCGTACTTTCTTTATGATACCATTTTTCGTCGCCATGATTAAATACACATCCGCGAGCGAACCCTGCTTCGCCTTCTTCCCCAATGTTTCTTTCAGGGGCACGAGCGCGGTCATTTTATCCGACTGTTGTACGTCAAGCACATTCACAATCGCTTTGCCGCGCGCCACGCGCGACGTTTCCGGAACTTCATACGCTTTGGTCTGGAACACCTTTCCTTTGTCGGTGAAGAAAAGAAGGTTCGCGTGCGTATCGGCAGAAACGAAATGTTCCACCACGTCTCCTTCTTTCGTCTCCATGCCGATAATGCCCTTGCCTCCGCGCTTCTGCGTCCGATACAGCGCGGGATTCACCCGTTTGATATACCCGCTATAGGAAAGCGCGATGACCGCTTCTTCGTCGGGAATGAGATCTTCCTCGCTGAATTCAGACACCGCGCCTTTGACCACTTTCGTTCTGCGCGCGTCGGCGTACTTGGCCTTCATATCCGACAGCTCGTCTTTGATGACTCCCATTATCTTCTGCGGGTCTTTCAAAAGGCCCGTGAGGTATTTGATGAGTTTTCTTTTTTCCTCGAGCTCATCTTCGATCTTTTTGCGTTCAAGGCCCGCGAGCGTGGACAGTTTCATCTCTAAAATCGCCGATGCCTGCAGGTCGCTCAGCTTGAATTTCGCCATCAACGCGCCATGCGCTATTTCTTTCGTGGCTGATTTTTTGATCGTCGCGATAATCTGGTCTATATGATCAAGCGCGGTTTTTAACCCCTCAAGGATATGCTCGCGGTCTTTCGCCTTATTCAAATCGTACTTCGTCCTTCGCGTCACCACCTCCCTGCGATAGGTGATGAAGCCCTCAAGGGCGGCTTTCAACGACAGCACGGTCGGCTGGATGCCGTTCTCCAGCGCGAGCATGTTCACATGGAACATTTTCTGCAGATCGGTGAATGTGTACAGCTGATTGAGCACCTTCTGCGGGAACGCGTCGTTTTTAAGCTCAATGACGATGCGCAAGCCGTCCTTATCCGATTCGTCGCGCATGTCGCGGATGCCCTCCACTCTTTTTTCTTTCACCAGATCGGCCATCTTCTCGATGAGCGCGGACTTGTTCACCTGAAAAGGAATCTCCGTCACTACTATTTGCTGGTGCCCGCTTTTTGTTTCTATGATCTCCGCCTTGCCGCGCACGACCAAAGGACCCTTTCCCGTCCCATAGACGGTGGCGATGTCGCGCTGATTGTACACGATGCCGCCCGTGGGGAAATCAGGGCCTTTGACGAATTCGCACAACGCGTCCACGTCCGCACCGGGATGATCGATGAGATGCATAGTCGCGTCAATGAGCTCACCCAAATTGTGCGGCGGAATGTTGGTAGCCATGCCCACGGCGATGCCCGACTGGCCGTTCAGCAGCAGCTGGGGCACTTTTGCCGGCAATACCTTCGGCTCCTGGCGCGTCGCATCATAATTATCCACGAAATCCACCGTTTCTTTTTCAATATCGGAAAGCATTTCTTCGGCAAGCGCGGTCATGCGCGCTTCCGTATAGCGCATCGCCGCCGGCGCATCGCCGTCGATGGAGCCGAAATTTCCCTGCCCATTGACCAGCATGTACCGCAAAGAAAAATCCTGCGCCATACGGGCAAGCGTGTCATAGACCGCCGTATCGCCGTGCGGGTGGTATTTACCGAGCACATCCCCGACGATGAGCGCGCATTTGCGAAACTTCGCGGTATGCCGTAAACCGAGCTCCGACATACTGTATAAAATCCGGCGATGCACGGGCTTTAAGCCGTCACGGGCGTCAGGCAGAGCGCGCATGACGATGACGGACATCGCATAGTCAAGATACGATTCCTTCATTTCATCCACGATCTCCCGTAGATCTATGTTCCCTATTGCAGATAACGGTGTTTCTTGGGCCATACCCAGTATATCAACTTCCAGAGCCCAACGCCTTTTGGCGTTTCTCCGAGAAATATGCGCTTAATAGATTATGACCTTGCAATGTTTTCATAGGAATATGTGCGATGTTGGGCGGCATGCTCGTGTTTTTCTCCAGTATTGCTATGATGAGCAACACGCGCACATACTGCTTTTGCTTTCAGTATACGCTACACTGCACAGAAAGAAGAACACGCTGGAAGTTGTATTACTGGGCATAATTATTTTCTGATAACGTTCAAAATATCTTTCACGTTCGCGCCTATGCTTTCTTTAATGCCGGGCAAGCGGAATTCTCCCGGCAAACCGACTTGGGCGGGCGCCTGTTCCTTCAAAGAATACGCGATGGAGTTTTTAATGGAAAACAGATACAACCCGAACACCACGATGAAAAAACCCGCCATTAAAAACACGAAGATCTTTTTCCGCGTCGGCTCCGGCTGATGCTTCAATTGCGCGATTAATTTCCACATGACAGCACTATTACCTTTGTCTCCTCCTGAGGCAGGTCTTTCCTCTTCACCGAGAGCTTTTCAACCGGATCGATGCCGGCACAGCCCATCGCCTTCAAAAACGACTCGGGCCCCTGTAATCCCACCGAAAGCTTCGGCACTTTATAATACATCGGGATGACTATTCTGGGCTCTATCTCGGCTACCACGGCCACCGCTTCTTCCGCGTTCAATGTCTTTATCTCTTCTTTGCCTTTGTGATGCGCGCCTCCCACGGGGATTATCAATACATCCACCTCGCCTATTTTCTCAAGCAGAGCGTCCACATGCTCCTTGGAAATAGTATCCAGATGGCATACGGAAATACCGTCTATATGCAGCGTATACACAGTGGTTTTTTTCATTTTTGAACCCTCGGAACGAAAAAAAGAGAATCCGTTCACCAGAATTCCTTTCGCCTCATATTCCCCTTCTCCGGAAATAACAAAATCGGATCCGTCATACGACGACTCTCCATTCTCCGAAATTAAAACAATGTCCGCCTTTCCCTTTGGCGGATTGAGCCCTGTATTTTTCCCAAAAGGGCTCATGAGTATTGTCGTTTCCCCATTCGTGATCTTAAAACACGAGAGGCCGTACCATGTAATCTGCATGTGCCTATTCTATCACATTTCCTCTCAAAAAGGAAGGGGTTTTCGCGCTCTCTTTCCTTGGCTCCATCTGTCTTGCCCGCACTCGCGCGTCAGTCCGTCAACCCGCTCGGGCGTTCCAGCGACGCCCTCGCTTATCTCCGCGACGGCGAGGTTTTGGTGAGCTTCGCCCGATTATACCAAAACCACCTCGCCCCGCCATGGCGAGGCTAGCTCGCCTGCTCCGAAGGTTTCCTGACTGATGCGCGAGTGCGAGCGCAATACACATACGGGATGTTCCACGGACAAGACAAGCGCAAGTGTATGCTCTCAAAACAAAAAGCCCGAGATCTTACATCCGCGGGCTCTTCTCTTTGTGATATCGAATCTAAAGCTCATCTGTCAACTTTTTTAACGATACGTACAATTTTTCTCATGGGAATTCTAGACGTACCTGTTGGGTATACTTCAGCAGTCCCCAGACCAAATGTTTTAGGATTGCCATTGAAAATATTATATGCTCGTTGCCTCTTTTCTGGAAGATATTCTCCAAGATATGCATCTAATTGATCAAGGTGACCATGAAAACCTCGCGACACAGTGCCGCCCTTAAACCAAATCTCGACTTCATCTCCGGTTTGTATTCCTTGATTTTCAATTTGCTTTTCGAGACGCTCTCGATGTTCTTGATCTGTCATCTCTTCCTTAAGCTCATCCATTTCTAAACCTCCCTCGTTTTGGTTGTTAATAGATCGCTCAATTTTGTTTTCATCAGGCATTTCCTTTCTTATAGTTGTTTCTAAATCTGATGGTAATGCCTGTAGTGTACCCCCCCTCAAAAAGTCAATTGGCTTTTCCACAATAGGAAAACCGAACAAACCCCGACGAGGAGCTTCGGGAGCGGTTGGTTTGAAGTACATCCCGCAGGCGCGCCAGCTTGGTTTCCGACTGTGTCGGAATTGCGCGCCGAGGGCGAAGAAAATTTTGCCGCTGGAGCAAAATTATTCTAGTACTTCAAACCAACCGCTCCCGAAGCGATATGTTTTTACACCCCAAACAACGCGCGGGCTTCGGCCGTGAACTCAGCCGAACGGCGTTTTGGGGTTCTGCTCCGCGCGCCTAACGCACTCTCTTTTTCAAACGCGAGTAGAGATTCTTTCGTGAACCAATCATAATAACCAGGACGACAAGCTCTTCCTTTACGATGCGATAGATAATGCGGTAGTCCGTTCCTTTGTGGGGAAAATGGTATGAGAAATAACCCCTGAATTCCCCGTGAAGAAATTCTCCTTGAAATGGGTTTTCGGAAAGCGCCGCGAAGTGCTGATCAAGAAATTGTCTTGCTTCCGTAGAAAGATCTTTGAGATCCTTCTTGACGGCAGTGATGTAGAAAATTGTGTACATGCCCCCGCTCACGACTTGCGCCATCCGACAAGTTTTCCTGTTTTAAACTCCACACGAGCAAGACGAATGCGCTTTTTTAACTCGGAAACAAACGGTTCCCTATAGAGCCAATCATTTCCTTCTTTTCTTTTTGCCACGCGCAAAAGCTCCTCGTAATCTTTTCGGGGAACCAGCACCAAATCACCTTTTTTTGCTAATCCGTGCGGTATAGTAAGAATAGCCATGACTCCAGCATACTGCTCATAATGGCTAAAAGTCAACGCGCGCCCTACACCCCAAACAACGTACGGGCGTTTTTGGTTGTTTGAGTCGCTACTTCTTCAAGGCCCACTCCCTTCAGCTCGGCTATTGTGCGGGCGGTATGTTGTATAAAAGACGGCTCATTGCGCTTCCCCCGCTCGGGCGCCGGCGCGGCGAATGGGGCGTCGGTTTCCACAAGGATTCTTTCCAATGGAATTTTTTTGATGTTTTGTGCGTGCTCATAATTTGAAAATGTCACGACACCGGCAAAAGAAATATAAAAACCCATCTCCAGATATGCATCGAGATTCTCCCATGCGCCCGCACCGCCGAAAAAATGCATCACGCCTGGAATAGAAAGTAGGGAGTAGCGAGTAGAAAGTAGCATTTTCAAAAGATCAGGATGCGCGCCGCGGCAATGGATGATAAGTGGTTTGTGAACCTTATGCGCAAGCTCGATGTGCTTGATAAATATCTCTTTTTGCAGTTCTTGTTTTTCTTTCTCCGTGGTGCGGAAATAATCCAGGCCCGTCTCGCCGATCCCGACCACCTTCTCGTTCTGCGCGAGCTCCTCAAAGGGCGTAAAATCCAAACCCGCCGCGACGTCGTTCGGATGCAAACCCACCGACGCATATACTCCTTCTTTATAAGTACGCGCCAGCGCAACAGCTTTCTTTGAAGAAACGAGATCCGTCCCGACGTTTACCATCCATGTACCCGCCTCGGATGCCCGCTTCATTACTTCATCGCGGTCGGCATCATACTGCTCAAACTGCACATGAGTATGCGTGTCAAAAAGCATAAGTATAAATTAGGCGGATACTTTATGATTCAATTTTTGGAAACAGCGGCTCGGCGGGTTTTTGAAATTGCACCGGATGCGAGACAGCGTTCAAAGAAACCGATGCGGTCATCCCAACCGCCGCGAGCACTTTCCCCGCCGTTTCGGGTAAAAACGGCATAAGCAAAATACCTATGGCGTGCAAATTTTCCGCGAGCGTTTTGGCCGTGCCCCTGGCACGCGACGGATCCGTCTGGATCGTCTCCCACAATTTCGTTTCTTCAATGAGCTTGTTTGACTCGTTCACCAGCTTCCATGTTTCAGCAAGCGCCCGATGCAACTGGAACTCTTCAATGGCCTGCCGATACGCGTGTGCTATCGGCGTGCGCGACTTCCCCAGCACATGCTCCGTTTCAAGCCCTTTGGACACATCGGGATATTTCAGCGCGAGCGTCGTCGTGCGCGATACTAAATTACCGAGTCCGTTCTGCAAATCGGAGGTATAACGCTCGTGCAGGCGCGGAAAAGAAAAATCGCCGTCATCATCTGACGGAATTTCCCTGAGCAAAAAGTACCGCACCGCATCCTTACCGTATTTTTGCACAAGCTCAAACGGATCGATCACGTTGCCGAGCGATTTGGAGATTTTTTTTCCTTCCACGCTGATATGACCGTGCACATAAATCTTTTTAGGCAGGTCAAGCTCAAGCGCCACAAGCAGGGCTGGCCACATCATAGTATGGAACCGCGCGATATCCTTTCCTATTATCTGCGCGTCCGGCGGCCACCACTTTTTGTACTGTTCCCCGTCAAACCCAATGCCGGAAAGATAGTTCAACAGCGCGTCCACCCACACGTACATGATCTGGCTTTCGTCGTTGGGCACGGGTATCCCCCATTTCACGTTTTCGGCTGGCCGCGAAACGCTCACGTCCTTGACTCCTTCTTCGGAAAAAAGATTGAGTATTTCCTTTTTGCGGTGCTCGGGGATCACTGCAATCACGTCCTCGCGGACCAGCCGTTCCACCTCTTTCGCGTATTTTGAAAACCAGAAAAAATAGTTTTCTTCGTACACGTCCTGTACCGACTTTTCGTGGATAATACACGCGCCGTCTCGTATCTCCGTGTCGCGCAAGAACGCCTCGCATCCCGTGCAATATCTCCCGCGATAATTCTCTTTGTATATGTCGCCCTTCGCCTTCAGCTGCTGCCATGCCTTTTTCACCGTCGGGATGTGCTTTTTTTCGTCGCTCGTGCGGATAAAACCGTCGTAGGAAACATCCAGCGCTTTGAGCACCTCAATGCACCGCGCCGACATCGCGTCCACGAATTGCTGTGGCGTTTTTCCCGCCTGCGTTGCCGCTTCAAATATCTTCCTGCCGTGCTCGTCCGTTCCCGTCAAAAAAAACACTTCGTCGCCAAGCAGGCGATGATACCGCGCAAGCGCGTCCGCCTGCATAAGTTCCAGGGCATTCCCCACGTGTAGGGGCGCGTTCATATAGGGAATGGACGTGGTGATGTAGAATTTTTTCTTGTCTGCCATGTTCCCAAAATACCATGGCGCACCAGAAAAACAAAACGGGGGTAAATACACCCCCGTTCGCGTGATTCGTTCACATACCAATCATATGCAAGTAACTTCGTTCATAACAGCGATAACCAGTATCATCGTAAACATACACAAACACTGATTTCAGTTCACTCACTGCCCCCTTGTATATCCGATCAGCATGCGCTTTTGCGGTACTGAGCGTATCGTGCGACCCCTGTCCCACACCATCCGGCCCTGTCCATCCCTTGACCATGACGACAAGGAATTTACCCTTCGGGACCCTATCTTTTATTTCTCTCATGGCTACTCCTCCCTTTTGGTTGGGTTATATTCTGTTTTTAAAGCAACAGCTTCTCATCTATAAAACGAGTGTAGTATACACCTATTTTTAGTTCTGTCAAGCTCCTAGCTTTGAGCTTTCCCTGCCTCGTCCGGGAACATCCCGCAGGCCGCGCCAGCTTGGCGTCCCGCCGTGTGCGGGACTGGCGCGCCGAGGGCGAAGAAAATTTTGCCGCTGGAGCAAAATTATTCTGTTTCCAAGGACGAGGCAGGGAAAGCTTGTAACCGTTATGTCTAAAGCCCGCGCACCACCACAAACTCGCCGAGGATTTTGTCTTTTTTGAGTTGAGCGAGGCATTCCCCAGCCGTGCCGTGATAGAGCGTTTCAAACTGCTTGGTAAGTTCGCGGGCGACCATTACGGGCCGCGCGGGAGCAATGCGCGAAAGCTCTTCCAGCGCTTTTATAATTCTGTGTTTTGATTCATAGAACACGATGGTTTCCTCCGTAGCCGCAATTTTTTCAAAATAGGTCTTTCGTCCTTTTTTGTGCGGAGGGAATCCGAGAAAAAGAAAACGATCGGCGGGAAATCCCGAAACCGACAGCGCGGCGAGCGCGGCATTGGCGCCCGGGATGGGCACGATTTTGACCGCATCGTAAAACCGCTCGCGCACCGCTTCGACAAGCATGCCTCCCGGGTCGGATATGCCGGGCGTTCCCGCGTCCGATATCAGGGCGATGTTTTTCCCCTCCGCAAGCATTTCAAGAATATGATCCGCTTTCGCAAGGCGCGAGTGCTGATGATATGACTCAAGCGGCTTTTTGATGCCGTAGTGGGAAAGCAGTTTGTGCGTTACGCACGTGTCCTCGCACAGTATCACATCAACGCCATGCAATACTTCGAGCGCCCGATGCGTGATATCTTTCAAATTTCCTATCGGAGTTGCGACGATATATAATATAGGCATATGATAATTACTCCTCATGTGCTTGCGGGCGCGGCGCTGGGCACTCAGATTTCTAACCCTGTATTGCTCGCCGTTTACGCGACAATATCTCATCACGTGCTGGACATGGTACCGCACTGGGATTACGACATCTTATCTTCTAAAAAGACGGGTGCGCGAAAAATTGCCTTTGATATCGCGCTTTCCGGTATCGTTACATTTGCCCTCATCTGGAATCTTCCATTTCAAACTCAAGCGCATGCGCTATGGGGAGGTTTCTGGGGAATTCTTCCCGACGGATTTTTGGCGCTCTATCTTTTCTCGGACAAAAAATACTTCCCCCGCTACGCACAACTCCACAATTTCTTTCATCGCCTCATCATCCCCAAAGGACATGCGCCGCATTTTGCGATCGGTCTGGGCACGCAGATTATTGCCGTGCTTGCCGCTTTAAATGTTTTTATTTCTCTATGAAACCGGCGCTGATTTTTTCTTGGCAAGATCTTCAAGCAGTTCTCCGGCAACCGTGGCGATTGGCACCGCAAGCAACATACCAAGCACCCAGCCAAGCTGATGAAGGCAGAAGTCTTGATCCGCAAGCTCAACCCCGTGTTAAGAGGGTGGGCTCAATACCACAGGAATGTGGTCTCCAAAAAGATCTACAACCGAGTGGACTTCC
>JACQDT010000039.1 GCA_016200965.1 Candidatus Azambacteria bacterium
AAGGAAGCCAGCCCGCCGCCGCTCGCTACCACTCGCCACCCAGCAAAAAAGTTTTCTCTGCATTTCTGATTTTGCGCGCGCCGGATTTTTTCTTCTAAAAGGAAAACAAAACTTTTCTGTGGTGTCCTGCTCTGAACGAGCAGGGCGGCGGGCTTGGCCTCTATTTTTTGCAAGAACACGGCGGAATTCCCCCCACACCCCCCTTCCGCCGTGTTCTTGCGGGGACGGACGGGATTTTTGGCGGCGACATTATTCCGCAAACCTTTTTATCAAATCGTACTGTTCAAACTCAAAATCTACTTCACCACTATTCCCGATACTGTTGAAGTATGTGCCGATAAGTTTCTTCTCGCGTGGTAAATACTTGAGTTTAACAGTACCTTTATGCGCTTGCATTGTACCAGATTTCAGCGAATTTGGCTCGTTGTCGTAAGTGTAAAATAAATAGCTTTCGTTATTTAATTCAGCGAAATTCGCGACCACACTCTCTGATTGTGATCGCTCATAGCAAGCACACACAAAGATTTTGGAAAAGGTTTGCGAAATTTCCAAACAAGAAGGAACTTCTACGTTATTCCCATTTTCTTTATGCGATGATCGTTGTTTGCCTTTCCATCTTCCTCGCAAATCAGGAAAATCTACAATTCCAAGGATTGCAAAAAGTTTCCAATGCCAGAAATATTTTTCAAAAAGAGAGTAGAGTAAGACATAAGCAAAAACGGGAGACACTGTCTCAAGCCAAAACGGAGGGTTGGGAATTAGTTTGTAAAAAATCCACGATAAACTCAAACTTAAAATCGGCAATACTGCCGCGAAAAACAAAATGTGTGGAGTTTTTGTAAGATCAATTCTCATAACCAATATAATTCCAAGCGTGTTGCATAAATGCACGGGCTTGCTGATGTGTCCTGTTCTGATTACCTCTAAATAACCATTTTAGATCGCTGACCTCTGCGTAATTATTTGCTTTTTCCAGCTCGCCCATCTCATTCCAAACAGTAGCGATAATAGCTCGTGTTGCCTCCGCATAAGTATTTTTTTGGAAATGAGCGTGTGGCAACACGTTCCAAGTTAAGCATTCCAAAAAGAAAGAAGGCATTGTCTCTATGGCGATTGTATTTTGGTCTGCTAATTCATTCCGAACATTTTTAAGGATACGAACGACGGGTTTATACATCCGGCTGGTGTTATCGTTTTTGCTAACGCCACTGTCGTAGTGTTGCTCCGGAAAACTGTGAACATGGATACCAGCATCGGTAACAAGTTCAACGCCCTCAACTTCTGCCACGGTCGGCGTTCTGAATCTTTTGTGAACATAACAAGGCACTACATCGGCGTTCACTCTTTGAGAGCCGCCCTTCACTCTTATACATTTATTTTTTCGCTCAACCGCAGTGTATCCGAATTTATTTACTAGAACAGTTTGGACATCATTCTTGAATTGAGAGAACGTATAAGACGCAGAACTAAAATCTGCCCAAAATTTTTGCTTATCTGCTTCCAACATCCCGCTTACATCCGAAAAATAGTAATCATTATGGCGCACGACAATATCAACATCACTATCAAGTCTGACGTTAGTCCTGTTTTTATAAGACCCCTGAAGGATGATAGAAACGCTGTTACCAAACTTTGCCCGAATGGCGTCGGTGATCTGACTAATTGCGTTTTGGCACTTTCCCTCCTCGGTTTCGCTAGGAGCTTTCGCCCAGCGAGATAATTGTTCCTCGGTTATGTTCATAATTGTTGGGGATAACTTGATTTGGACTTTCTATTTACTTTCTATTATACTAGAAGTAATAAAAGAAAGTCAACAACTATGATCACCAAACGGCAAAAAGAAGTTCTCGATTTTATCACTGGCTATCAAAAGCGAAAGGGGTATTCCCCGTCGCTTGAAGAAATATGCAAGAAATTCAAACTTGCCTCTGTTTCAACCGCTCATTTTCATGTTAAAAAACTCGACGAACTTGGATACCTTACAAAAGGAGAGAATAAGCCACGCTCAATCGATATTCACACATCGGAACCGATGGTGAGAATTCCCTTACTCGGAATGATTGCTGCCGGTGAGCCAATAGAAGCAATCCAGCAAAACGAATTTATAACTATATCTAAAACTAAGCTTCCGCCGAGTAGCGAAGTTTATGCATTACGAGTGGTAGGCAATAGTATGATTGATGAAAACATCAATGACGGAGACATTGTCCTTGTTAAAAATCAAAGCACCGCTGAAAATGGGCAGAAAGTTGTTGCCCTGATTGATAACCAAGAGGCAACATTAAAAAAATTCTATAAAGAAAAAGGCCATATACGGCTTCAACCGGCAAATAAAAATATCGAGCCAATCATCCTTGATAGAGGCACACCGGTAGCGATCCAAGGAATTGTTTTAGATGTAATCAGGACTGAAAATCAAGAAATAGAAACAAAGCAAAAACTTTCGGATATAGACGCAAGCAGGAACGCAACACAGACATCATTACTTCCGCAAAAAAAGATCAAAATTGCATACAAACCTACAGAGGATGCCGACGTGATTCTTTTTCAAGGTGATCGCCTTGATCTTATGAAGCAACTTCCTGACAAGTCCGTAAAACTTGTTGTAACCTCACCACCCTACAATATTGGCAAGGAATATGAGAAACGGAGAGATTTAGATAGCTACCTTGCCGATCAAGAAGAAACGATCAAAGAAGCAGTCCGTATCTTGTCCGATGATGGCAGTATTTGTTGGCAAGTCGGAAATCATATTGGAAAAGATGGCGAAGTATTTCCACTTGATGCCCTCATTTATACCATCGGAAAGAAATACGGATTGAAACTACGCAACCGGATCATTTGGCATTTCGGTCATGGATTGCATTGCACAAAAAGATTTTCAGGAAGACACGAAACGATTGTCTGGTTCACGAAATCCGACAACTATACTTTCAATCTTGATCCGATTCGTGTACCGCAAAAATACCCGGGTAAAAAGAATTTCAAAAAGAATGAAAAATACGGAACACTTTCAGGAAATCCGCTCGGCAAAAATCCTTCCGATATTTGGGAAATTCCTAATGTAAAAAATAATCATCCGGAAAAGACAGACCATCCTTGCCAGTTCCCGATCGAGCTTATTGAGCGGCTTGTTTTATCTATGACAAACCCGGGCGATGTTGTCCTTGATCCTTATCTTGGTGTTGGGAGTGCGCTTTGCGCGGCGGTTATCCATAAACGCAAAGGTTATGGTTCAGATATTATGAAAGAGTATTTGGATATTGCGGAGACGAGAATAAAAGCCGCCGCAAATGGCACGCTCAATCGCCGTATGATGGGCACTCCGGTTTACCAACCCACAGAGAGCGTAAAACTAGCGGAATTGCCGGAAGAATTTAAGAAAGCTCGGGAAAGTCTATTTGGGTCCAGGTTTTGAGCCGCTATATTTACGCAATTTGATTTTAGCAAGAGCTTCTTTTTTATTTGTCTTGAAAAGTTCTCTTAGTGTTTGGCACTTCGTTTTTTCTTCATCGGTAAGACCGATACTCATTATAAACACCGGAATATCAATATTGCTTTCTCCTCGATTTTCAAAATCAACAAGTAGCTGTTCAAAAGAGGAAACTCCGGTGGACATTTGCTTAACCAGTTCGCTACTCGGGACAATCTCAACACCACATTTTATATAACCAAGATTTTTGAAAATAATCATTTTAGAAAAGATGTCATATCCCATGAAAGCATATTTCCCAAACTGAATTTCCAGCCCGACATTGTTTTTAATGCCGTCCATTTCTCGAAATCTCCCCTTACCGAAAGCATGACGTGGCTCGGCGTATTTTTTCTTTTTGCCGTCCTTTGCTTTCACTGTCCAACCTTTTTGATGAAAGACCAGTTTTAGATAGTTATTCATATCTACGGGCGAGAAAAGTACCTGTCCCTTTTTTGTCTTTTCCTTACTTTCTTTTGTCAGGCAAAGGGTGGCATCTAACGCCTCGATCGCGCCAAAAACTTCCCGGAGTTCTTTCGGGTGTTTTTCTTTAAGGTACTTTTCTCCGCCCTTGAATGAATATGTGTTGATGATCTTCATATTATTTTACGAAAAAATCGAGTGGCTTTTTATAAATCTTTGCAAATTCTTTCAACTGCAATACATCAAAACGCCTCTGACCAGATTCAATTTTTGAGAGATAGGATTGAGTTTTTCCGAGTTTCTTCGCAACTTCAACTTGTCCAAGTCCAGCTTCAATACGCGCTGTTTTCAAGCGTTCAACAATCGCGTTATGATCTTTTGTGTATATTGCTCTAGGCATTGTATTGGTAGTATAATATTCCATTACGTTATATTCCAAACTGCCATATACTATATTTATGAATAATGTCGCCGCCAAAAATCCCGTCCGTCCCCGCAAGAACACGGCGGAAGGGGGGTGTGGGGGGAATTCCGCCGTGTTCTTGCAAAAAATAGAGGCCAAGCCCGCCGCCCTGCTCGTTCAGAGCAGGCGGCGGGGCTCTGCGGACTTCGCTCGGACGGCTCGGCATTCCTCCCCCCAACCCCCTCCTGCCGAGCCGTCCTCGCATGGGCGGGCGAATTTTTTGGTGGCGACCACATCAGGATTGTCGTTTTAACTCGTTTGCATAAAGTTTAATGTGTCTCTCTAAAACATCCTTCTGTCTAGAAAAAACAGCGTCAGAGCAAGAAAGATATTGACCAAAATTTACTAATTGCACCAAGCTCTCATTATCTCTCTCAATTGGGCCGTCTTTCTTTTTTGATTTGGCGTAAAAAATCGCTTTCTTTGGTGAGATTGGCATAAAGATCCAAAAATCTTTCTCTCCGATTTCCCACCACGGAACGAAGCGCAAAATTGTTTGGCGTTCAAAATCTAGAAATACCACTGGATTATCCGAAACTACAAACTCATCTGTGCTATTTGCTGGCACTTCGAGAATATGTAAGTTGCCTCTATAAATTTTTTCGCCAATATCGGAAGCAATAATTAACGACAATAACAAGCGTTGTGGTTTGCCACCCGCAACTCTTATATTTGCGTTATTGTCTTGTAATTGTTCATAGGTTATACCAATTTCGTTGTGGGCAACTTTCCGTACAAGAACCCCTTTATTGCCAAAATCAGAATGATCTATAAGTTTTTTTGAATATCCGATTGAGAAGAAACGCAATAAATAATCGTGGAATAGAGGCACCCTTGTAATTTGATGGCCAATAAAGATAGCAAGCGTACTCTCTTCCAAAAAAGTTAAATCTAAGGAAGAAGATGTGTTGATGATCTTGATAACATCCGACGCCTTACTCTCCAGTAATTCAGAAAATAATTTTTTACGAACAAAATCGCTCGGCAATCCCTTTGATTTTGAGATATCCCAATCCGTATCCCCGGCGATATTATTGATTGCGACTTTCTCGATAGAGTTTTTGCTTTTTGACCATCGAAATATTTTTCCTTTATCTGTTCCGTTTTCCGCAATTCTCCACCTGTTGAGTAAAAGTCTAGGGACATAGTGATCAAATATCCCTATCTCGCCAGTATTCAAGTAAACTCTCGACTCGAAAAAGCCAAGAAAGCTCATTATTGAAAAGATAAGTCTCGCAGACCATCTGCGTCTACCTAATCTTTTACGAAATACAAAATTACGAAATTTGGCGGCAGCCCGATAACTAAGCCGAAGAAAAAAGTTGATGTTTCTGTTGTCCATGTGGATAACCTGTATTTGTATACTTTCTAATTATCTTCTATAATAGCATTATGATAACGAAAAAGCAAAAGCAAGTTTTCGATTTCGTAAAAGCATATCGCGTAAAACACGACTACGCTCCCTCTCTTGAGGAGATCAAGCGTAAATTTCGGCTTGCGTCCGTTTCAACTGCGCACTATTACCTAAAAAAACTACAAGAGGCGGGAGAATTAAAAAAAGAGTTCAACCAGCCGCGGGCTGTTTCAACTGTTGATAAAAAACAGACAATTGAAATTCCAATTGTAGGGGCAATCGCCGCCGGACAACCAATCGAGGCGATTGAAGTGCCGGACGAAACAATCACTATTACCAAAGATGAGGTTAGCAAACAAGGAAAACATTATGCTTTGCGCGTGCAAGGCAACAGCATGATTAACGAGGGGATTTTTGATGGCGATATTGTTGTTATCCGCAAGCAAGAAGTGGCGGACAATGGACAAACGGTAGTCGCTATTATTGACGACAACCAAGCAACACTCAAAAAACTATACCGAGAGAAAAATAAATTTCGGCTTCAACCTGCAAATCCTACGCTCTTTCCTATTTATCGCGATGAGGTAGAAATTCGCGGCGTTGTCGTAAAAATAATCCGCAACCTTGAATCGCAAATTGAGAAAGAACAATCAAATGAAAAATACACCCGCCGCATAGATTACTCGTGGGATTATCGGGGGGAAAATACCAAAACATATACTCATGGAATTCACACTTACCCCGCAATGTTCATTCCGCAAGTCGCGCGTAGATTGTTAGAAGCGTACAGCAAAGAGGGCGACACGATTTGCGATATTTTTTGCGGCTCCGGCACGGCTCTCGTTGAGAGTAAAGTTTTGAATAGAAATGCTTATGGTATTGATCTAAATCCGTTGGCAATTTTTCTTGCCAAAGCGAAGACTGCGCCAATCAATCCCCAAAAACTAACGAGAGAGTATATTGCTCTGTTGAGTAAATTAGAAAAGATAAAAGATAGCGATATTAAAAAACCGGAATTCAAAAACCTTGATTTTTGGTTCAAAGAAAAATCAATCATTAAATTAGCGAAGCTCAAAAAGGCAATTCAAGAAATTGAAGATAAAGCGATACGAAATTTTTTGATGGTCGCTTTCAGCGAAACTGTACGCTACGCTTCAAATACCAAAACTGGCGAGTTTAAGTTAGTTAGAATCAAGGGAGAAAAACTAGAGAAGCATGATCCTGATGTTTTTGGCATTTTTCGCAAAAAAGCCGAAGCAAATATCGTGGGGGTTGGAGAATTTTACAAAGAAGCAAAAAGGAGTGTTTGGACAAAAATTATCTTCGGCGATTCATCAAAGGAAAATGGTATAAAAGACAATTCCATTGATTGTATTATCACTTCGCCGCCGTATGGCGATAGCCGAACAACAGTTGCCTATGGGCAGTTCTCTCGTCTATCTTCGCAATGGATTGATATTTTTGACGACCCAAATGACGCTTCTGGAGTTGATAACGAATTGCTTGGAGGCAGAGCCACCAAAACATTATCCCATGTTCTCTCGTCAGATTATCTCAATGATTCGCTGGATAAAATCGCCAAGCAAGACGAAAGCCGCGCTAAAGATGTTTTAAGTTTTTATATTGGCCTAAACGATTGCCTTAAAAGAGCGCACCAGATACTAAAGCCGAAAAAGTATTTTTGCCTTGTTATCGGCAACCGGCTGGTAAAACAAGTCCGTATTCCTACCGATTTTATTATCGCCGAGTTAGCAGAAAAAATAGGTTTTACTTGCGAAGATATTTTTGTCAGAAATATCCCATGGAAAAGAATGCCTATCAAAAATTCCCCAACGAATATTGTCGGCGCACTTGAGGAAACAATGAATAAGGAAAGTATTGTTGTACTTCGGAAGAATTAGCGAGTAAATTTTTTCAGATCATCAGCTATCTTTGAAAAGCGTTTTATATTTCCGTACTCCTTAACTTTCGTATTGCAAACATAAACTCCATCCAACTCTTGAACACGCTCGCGATTGGTGCCACTTTCAAAAGTCTCCCAAGTCGTTACTAACATAATCGGAATTTTGAGATACCGAGACCACGTGATTGTTTGCATTATCCGCTCGGCAAGAGTTGTCTTTGTCGATATAATTGCAACCGGCTTATTGTCCAAATCTATTCGTACGAGAACAATATCAATGTCTGGTTTGTAATCTCTTACGCCGCGCCTACCGACTTTGTGTATAAATTTTTTAGCGAGCGTATTTCTTACTTTCCCACTCGTCAATGCTCGTAGTGGAATATTTTGTTGTTCAAAATACTTATTCAAAATTGCCGCTACCCATAATGCGAAATTATTGCCAGCTAACGGACGCATTGTGTTAGCAATACTTTTTCCTATTTCTCGGAGCTCAATAAGCATTTGTGGGTCCTTGAGTATTTGATGCCATTTAGGAAATGTTCTTGCACTTGCCCACTTTCTTACTGCTCGTGGCGTAATTATTCTTACAACATCCTTATCAGAGTTTTTAAGAAGGTCGGAAAGGCCATCTCCTATTTGAAGTGGATCTTTTGCCCCCTTAAGTGCATTGCTAATTTTGTCATTAAAAATTTTTTAATGACTTCCTTAAACTCGCTTTCTTGGCTTTTATTCCAATTGTTGTTTTCCATATTTATTTAAAAAATAATCAAAATTGTTTTTTGGTCATTTGTGCCCCCATCGGGATTTGAACCCGAGTTACATGGATGAGAACCATGCGTCCTAGACCAGGCTAGACGATAGGGGCCTATAATTAACTTCTAAGCCAGCCGCTTTCCTGCCGCACGAGCAGGTCTTCCGCGCGTTCGGGATGCGCCATGATTTCTTTCACCGCCTTTTCCATGCGCATGCCCTGCGATCCTTTCACGAGCACATAGTCCCCTTCCTTAATCGTGCGAAAAAGCAACGCGCCGGCTTCCTCGGAAGTGTCGCACGAAAAAAGATTTACTCCCTCTTTAAACCCATGCGCCGTCGCCTCATCAGCAGCGAAACGCATCCGCGAGCCGACTGTGAGCAGTATATCACACGCCCGCGCGGCTTTTCTGCCTATGTCGCGGTGCGCTTCTTCCGTGTATGTACCCAATTCAAGCATATCCCCCAGTACGGCTATTTTCCTTCCCGTAGACAAGGCCGCAAGCGCCTCAAGCGCGGCTTCTGTGGAAACTGGCGAAGCATTATACGTATCGTCCACAATCATGCTTCCTTTGATGCCCTCAAAAAGCGTGAGCCGTCCTTTGGGGGGTACATACCGCGCAAGCCCAGAAGAAATTTCAACTAAATGCATTCCAAGGGCAACTCCCGCGGCGCACGCGGTCCCCGCGATGTAAGCGCCGCTGTGCAAATGAAACGCACCGTCAACGCGAAACGGAACGAAACTTCCTTTATATTGCACCTTCACGCCGATGCCGATCGGAATTTTGCGCCCAGCTTTTTCCTCGAAACGATATTCCGGCTGTTCTATCTTTATATGCGCATCGTCTGCAAAACCGTATGTGAGCACGGGCGCTTTCGCTTTTGTTTTTATGTCCGCCCACGCAGGCACGTCCGCGTTGATGATTATTTTCCCGTGCGCGGGAACCGCCCATGCGAGCTTTATTTTTTCGCGTATGAGTTCTCCCCTGTTTACAAAATTTTCAACGTGCACCGGCATATCTCCCACCGAAGTAAATACGGCAATGTCCGGCGAAACCATGGAAAGAAGATACTCCATATCGCCCGGCTTGTCCACTCCCATTTCAAGCACGAGCACCTCGGGATAGCGGCAATACACGAGACGCAGGCACGCGCCCACAAGCGCGAACATCCAGCGCAAAGGGTTTTTCCCTCCCGTGCGCATACCGAGAATCGTCAGCGGCATCCCGAGTTCGTTGTTGTAGCTTTTTTCTCCTTTGCGGGAACGGTACGCGGCGCTCACCACAGCATATACCGCTTCTTTCGTGCTTGTTTTGCCTACATTGCCGGTAATGCCTATGATCTTCGGCTTGTATCTTGCTAAGGTCAGCCGCGCAAGCGTAGCAAGAATATGTTGGATGAGATTTTTCATTCTTTTATATCGGGCGGAATTTCATAATAGGTAAGCAGATATGCCATGATATCTGAAAATACAGGCGCGAGCGACTGCGAGGCGAACTTTACTCCCTGCGGCCGGTCAATTTTTACCAATACGGCAAATCGCGGATGATATGCCGGTGCATAACCGACGAATGAATGGATGGTGTCTTCTTCGGAATATCCTTTTTTGTCCTCACTTGAAATCTGCGCCGTGCCTGTTTTCCCCGCGATAAAATAACCGCGCACTTTCGCTTTATCATATCCGTTTTCCACCGTGGAAACAAGCATTTTGGTAAGCGTAGCGGCGGTTTCTGAAGAAATCACCTGCCGTACCGGCGGCACTTCAATGGATTCCGTAGATCCGTCGCGATATATCTTTTGATCAACCACATGCGGCTTCATGAGCAAGCCCCCGTTGGCGATCGCGGAAATGGCGGTAAGCATCTGCAAAGGAGTGACGGTAATGCCCTGCCCGAAGGCAGCAGTGGCGAATTCCAAATCCTTATCTTTTTTAATATTGTTTACATTTCCCGGCGATTCCCCTTGCACATCCACACCGCTTCGCGCGCCGAATCCGAAATTTTGGATGTACGACCGAAAGACCTCTTTGGGTATTTGCTGTTCGGCGAAAATAACTCCGGTGTTAAGGGATTTTTCAAGCACTTGTGTCATAGTCGGCGTCCCGTGCGCTTTTCCGTCAAAATTTTTAATGTGATAGCCGGAAATGACTACCTCCCCCGCCGTGTCGTCGTACATGGTATCCGGCGTCACCTTTTTTTCGTTGAGTGCCGCCGCCATGGTGATCGGCTTGAATATGGACCCCAACTCAAACTGGCCGGACACCGCAGGATCGGTAAACGCCGAAATATCTTTTGTCTTGGCATACTCGTTGGGGTTGAACGAGGGTGTATTCGCCATGCCCAATATCCTGCCTGTTGATGGCTCCATCACGATGGCGGTTCCTCCGATTGCATCCCACCGCTTCACCACATTGTTAAGCGCTTCTTCCAGCTTGAATTGAGCGTGCGGATCAACAGAAAGCACAAGCTTGTCCAGAGAACCATCCTCGCTCGCAAGTTCTTTCTCATAAAATCCTTCAATGCCGTATTGGCCTGTTTTTTTATCCCCCTTTACGCCCACAAATCCCGCGATGTGCGCGGCAAGCTCCTCCAAGGGATAATATCTCCCTAATTGGGAACTGACTCCCACGCCCGAAAGACCAAGATCCTTAATGTGTCCCGCGACGTCCTCGGAAACACGCGGCGCAATCACCTCGTACGGATCATTCTCTTTTGAAATTTTTTCTTTAATCGTTTCAAGAGGAAGCGAAAGCACATCAGAAAGAACGCGCGCCGCTTCTTCTTTATTGGAAATGTTTCGCGGCTCGGTGTACACCGTAAAAACGCTTTTATTCACCGCCAGAGGGGAAAGCATTCCGAAACGGTCCGCGAGGAATATCTCTCCCCGCGCAGACCGGGAAAGCAATGGGGCTCGAGAAAACCCCCATTCCCTGTTTATATATCCTTTGTTGTCCAGAATCTGCATATCGACGAAACGAGCGAGAATGAACGCCGCAAAAAACAAAAAAATGGCCGACAGCCATTTCACTCTTTGTCCGATAAGATTTATTCTCATCGCGCGAAAGCAACAGGAGTGTCATTTAAGCTCACATACGTCACTCCGCTGGTAAAAATCATATCATGCGCTTTTGCAACCTCTTCCACCTGGCGCGCGGATTGAAGCTGCGCCGCCGCGATTTCAAGTTTGGTGAGGCCCTGTTCCCCTTGGAAAATGGCGACTTCTTTTTCAGGAATCCTCCGCTGGGAGAACATAACCGCGTTTGTTTCCGCGATGTAAAGGAAGCTTAAAAGAAGCATGAGCGCAAGGCCTATCTGTATGAGATACTTCGCGGAAAAAAGGGAAAGCGCCGCTTCCTTTGAACGTTCGCTCCCTCTGGTATATTTTTTTATCACGGTCCCGTATTTCATGTGTAAGACCTATTACTTAATAACCTTTCTGCTGCAATTTCCATATTTTGGCTATGGCTTTGCAAAAATTTCTCAACAGATACTGTGTATATGCTTCAAAATTTTTGCTTTGCCGCGCTCAAAATCTGAAAATTTCGCTACGAAAATTATTAAGCAACAGGTCTTTTATAATTTGATCGCTACTCTTAACTTTGCCGATCTCGCTCGCGGGTTTCCTTTCTCCTCTTCCCGACTCGTCTGAATCGGTTTTTTTGAAAATAACTCCAATTTTCCTTTTTGCTTTTGCGTTCTGAAAAAATTCTTCACTATCCTGTCTTCAAGCGAATGAAATGAGATGACCGCTAGCTTCCCCTGCGGCATCAGCGCCTCCACCGCATCCGGGAGCACCGCTTCAAGATCTTGCAACTCATGGTTCACGAATATCCGCAAGGCCTGGAATGTCTTTGTCGCCGGATGTATGCGCCCTCTGCCAAAGCGTGACGGGAGCGATGCTCTCACGATCTCCGCCAACCGTCCTGAAGTCCGTATCCGTTCCCTTTTCCTTTCTTCTACGATCGCCCTTGCGATGCGCCGCGAGAACCGTTCTTCGCCGAACCGGTATATGACGTCGGCGAGGTCTCCTTCGGGAAATCCGTTCACGACTTCTTCGGCCGTTATCCCATTGACCAATTTGCCGTCATACGACGACTGCTCCGCTCTCTGCGTTCGCGGGTTGTTGTCATAGCGCATATCAAGCGGCTCGTCTTTCTGGAATGAAAATCCTCGCCCCGCTTGGTCTATGTGATAACTGGAATACCCCAGGTCAAGAAGAATGCCGTGCACCTTCTCTATGCCGTGCGCGTGAAGTATCTGCGGAAGTTCTGCGTAGCTTCCCTGGACAGACACGACATTCGCTCCTGCGTCCCTCGCCTTCTTCTTGAGCCCCGCGATAAGGTCATGGTCCTTGTCGATCGCAATCACCGTCCCGGACGGTTTCACTTTTTCCCAGAGGGCGAACGTATGTCCGCCGCCGTTTGCCGTCGCGTCAACAAATATCTGTCCGGGCTGGGGGTCAAATATTTCTACTATCTCTTTTAAAAGAACAGGCGTATGAATGGCATCAGACATCTGTCGCGTATTAAATTCCCAGTTCACCCATGCGTTCCGCTATCGCGTTGCTCTCGCCTTCGGTTTTTTTCTTATATGCCTCCCATTCCATCTCATCCCAAATTTCAATGCGGTTATACAATCCAGCCACCACTACCTTTTTTGAAATGCCCGCAAACTTTCTTAAATAATCGGGAAGGACCAATCTTCCCTGCTTGTCCATCTCGGTATCCATCGCTCCCGACAGCATCTGCCTGCTGAACGCCCTGCTGTCCGCCTTGGAAACCGGAAGCTGCGCGATCTTCACCGCCTGCGCTTCCCACTCTTTGGCCGTGTACAGGAACAGGCACGCATCCAAACCCTTCGTCACCACTGCGCCGCTTTCCAGCGCCTTTCTGAATTTTATAGGGATTGCGATCCGTCCTTTGTCGTCTATTGAGTGATGATATTCGCCTATGAACATGCCAATGTGATTAAAATTTACGAGCCCCGCACCACGAACTTGAAGCAACGGGAGCTCGGATGGAAAGCGAAGGATATCTTGCAAACAGAACGGCAGGCGATGTCCCGTACCGAACCGCAGGTTCGGTACGGGACGAGCTCCTAGCGATGGAAATTTTACCATCACAGTGAGCACCCCGCTCCATTTTTGCCTCTGCATATCGTGCGCAGTGCGCCCCGCGAATAGCGGGATCCCTCACAGGGCGAAGCGCTGCGCCCCAAAGCGGAGTGGAGCTATTCGCTCCTCGCGCTTCGCTTGGTATTCTGTTGCAAAAATGGGGCGGGGTCCTTGATTTTGTGAATTCGCTCTGCTTATACAAAATCGGGAGTTATCCACAGTTTTCCATAGTTATCCCCACTCTTATCCACTTATCCCCACTTATCATCAATTATACACCACTAATACACACAGTCAAACCACATATATCCACAGTTCAGATGTGCGAAAAAGCGCCTCTTTGCGAGGCGCTTATTTCCCTGATAATCACGTAGGTTTTAAGGATACATCAAAGATACTCGCCGGGGTCTATGGTTCCTCCCACGGGAATCATAAGGCCTTTGACGGCCTTACTTTCCAAAAGAGTGAAGCTTTCGGTCGCAAATACTGAAAAATGAAGATGCGGCCCCGTGGAATAACCCGTGGACCCCACATACCCGATTACTTCTCCTGTTGCCACCGTTTGTCCAACTTTCACTTTTTGCAATGAAAGATGCCCGTAGAGCGTAGTAATGTTCAAATCGCCGTGGTCAATTGCGATCCACTTCCCATATGCGTATTTCCCATTATTCCCCACTCCCGTTATTTTCCCCGCCAGTGACGCCCGCACAATGGTTCCCGTCGGGGCGCCCAGATCAATGCCGTTGTGAAAATCGTACGCCGCTTTCCAATTCGGCTTCCCGTATCCTTGCGTGATATGAACCTCATCAAGCGGCCATCGCAGAATGCCGGTACCGACGGGCAGCTTGCTGCGGTCGATCGCCAACCGAAGCTTTGCTTCAAGCACATTGATCTCTTTTTCCGTTTCCCCTTGTTTTTTGTTCACGTCGGCGATCAAACGCTGATATTCTTTTTCCTTGCTTTTGGTCTGAAGAACCAGGGTTTCTTTTTCATTTTTCTGATTGCCGGCAATGATGCGTTGATTCCCTAAATTGTCATGTAGATCATCAAGTTTATCTTTCTCTGTTTCCTGCGAACGTTTGAACGATTCCAATTCGCTTTTGAACACCCGCAGATCCGCCAAACCCGAATGGACTTCTTTTTGCAAACTGAGAAGATGTTCCTGCTGACTGAATAATTCAGAAAAGTTTCTTACGGAAAACACCAACGAAAGAAAGCTTCCGTTATCTTGCGCGTCAAGGGTGCGCATAATATACCCAAGCCGGCTCTTCGTGTTCTCGATCTCATCCTGTTTGAAACCTATCTGGTTTTTCAACTCCTCTATCCGCAGATCGGTTTCGTTGATCTTCGTCTGCGTCTTTTTTATCGTCACATTCAGATCCAGGATTTCCTTTTCTATGCGCGACACCTCGCGGCGAAACGTATTCCCCTCCTGTTTGGTCGCGTCAAGCTGTTGCTGATATTTCGCCTTTTGCGATTCAAGCGCCTCTATCTCTTTCCCCCTTTGTTCGATCTGAAGCTTCAGATCGTCAATGACCGAAGCGTAAAGCTGTCCCGGTAACACAAAAACAACTGCCGCTAAAACAAGAGCGGCACATAAAATAATAAAAATTTTCGGCATGATACGGATCATGCTTCCAGCTTCGCTATTGCTCGCTGTACTCGTAAGAGCATTTCGTCCTTTCCCAGTACTTCCGCGATCTCTGTGGGGCCGGGAGAGAATTCTTTCCCGGAAAGCGCAACGCGCAAAGGCCAGTACATCTCGCCGTTGGTGAACCGGGACGCGAGCGTCACCAGCGCGTTTTTTACCGCCACCGCCGTAAATTCGCTTTCCGAAACGGACTTAAGCGCTTCTGACACCGCAGGCAAACTCTCTTTCATTTTCTCCTTCGTGCTTTTTGACCATACCAACAGATCGGGCGGATACTCCGGCAACGAAAAGAAAAATCCAGCCAGTTCGCCGATGTCGGACAGTTTTTTAAGCCGTTCCTTTTCCAAAGCGACCACCTTTTTCAAACGGCCGGCATCCGCGCCCGGAAAATACGGAGCGCATAGATCAGCTAGCTCTTCCGTGGATTTCTGGCGGATATAGTGCGCGTTGAACCAGTCCAGCTTTTGGATGTTGAACACGGCGTTTGAAGTATGCGCTTTCCTGATGTCAAATTCTTTTTCCAGTTCGCCAAGCGAGAACATTTCCCTCTCTCCGCCGGGGTTCCACCCCAAAAACGCGATGAAATTCACCAATGCTTCCGGCAAATAGCCCCGCTCGCGATATTCCAATATGGATGTCGCACCATGGCGTTTTGACATCTTGGCTTTGTCCGGGCCCAAAATAAGCGGCAGATGCCCGTACGCAAGACTCGCGAAACCAAGCGCTTCGGCAATAAGTATCTGCTTGGGCGTATTGGAAATATGGTCTTCCCCGCGGATGACATGCGTGATGCGCATGTGCACGTCATCAACCGCGGCGGCAAAATTATAAAGCGGCTCTTCAATGTTTTTTGCGATAGTGAAATCCCCGATAAGGCCGGTATCGACTTCTATCTTTCCTTTTATAAGATCGGTAAAGGACAGGCGGCGGGCATCGGCGCGGAAACGGATCACGGACGGAATCCCCTCTTTTTGTTTTTGCGCTACTTCGGCATCGGTCAGGCGCGCGCACTTGCCGGAGTATTTGGGAGCAAGACCGCTTCCCAGCATATAGTTTTTGTGGCTTTCAAGCTCTTCTCTCGTGCAAAAACAATAATATGCCTTGCCTTTCTCAAACAGCATGCGCAGGTGCTCCTTATAGATCGCCCCGCGCTCGCTTTGGCGGTAGGGGCCCGCATTTCCTTCTTTTCCGGGACCCTCATCCCACACAACACCAAGCCACCGCAGACCGGAAAGGATATCCTCCTCAAACCGCTTTTCCGATCGTTGTACGTCGGTGTCTTCAATGCGCACCATGAACATTCCTCCGTATCTTTTTGCGAACAGATAATTGAACAACGCGGTGCGCGCCGTTCCCACATGAAAAAAACCCGTCGGACTCGGGGCGATTCGCACGCGGACATTTTTTGGTACTGCAAAGGCCTCCATTATTCCATATATTACACGACTCCTCTTAGCTGCAAAATTTCTTTCGCGATCACCTCGGCGGAGTCCCGTATCGCGAATGCGGCGGCGCCGGAAGACATTTTTTCCATGGCGGCGGGATCTTCAAGGACAGAAACGATATTTGAAAAAAGAAGATTCGGCGTCAGATTGTCTTCTTCAATGACAACGGTCGCGCCCGTTTTCGCGTATTCGTAGGCATTTTTGCGCTGATGATCCTGCGCCGCTCCTTTCAACGGGATGAGAATGCTCGGCTTGCCGCAAAATGCGATCTCAAAAATCGTCGTGGCGCTTGCGCGCGCAACCACTATATGCGCGAGCGAAAACGCAAGCTTGAACTCTTCGGTAAGAAACGGGTACGGATGATAATAATTCGCAAGGCCTCCTTTTACCGCGAGCGCGGCCTCCGCTTTCACCGCTTCAAAATGACGCGACCCGCACAGATGGATCACCTCATATTTTTCAAGCATTCTCGGAAGCGCCTGCGCCACGACGGCATTGATGGCCCTTGCCCCCTGCGACCCTCCCACCACCAATATCACTTTGCGGTCCGACGCGATGTTAAAAAACAGCTTCGCCTTTTTGGGGTCTTGCAGGCATAAATCTTCGCGAACGGGAATGCCGACTACCGCCGTTTTTTCCACCGGAAATTTCAGCGCCGCGGACTGAAACGCCGTTCCGATCCTCTTTGCGAACGGGATCGCCATGATGTTCGCGATGCCGGGTATGCTGTCGGACTCATGAATCACGCGCGAAGGAATGAAAAAAAACCAGCTTGCGAGCATCACCGGAAAACTGCCGTATCCCCCTTTTGAAAACACGGCATCGGGCATATGCCAGAAAATAATCCATACCGCCTGCAGGACAGCAAGGGGAAATTTAACGATATCCAGAAGTGTAAGAGGGCTCATATAGCGCCTCAATTTGCTTGAAAAAATATAGCTCCTGTCTATTCCCTCATGTCGGAATATTTCTTCCGAAACGACGTCGAACCTCGGCCCCACATACAAAAAACGGATGTCTTCTATGCCGCGTTCCCGCGCCACTGTTTTCAGCTTTTTTGCCACCGCCACCAAGGGAAATATGTGTCCGCCCGTGCCGCCTCCGGTTAAAACAATCAGCATTGTTGACTAATAACCGATAACAAATAACTGATGACGTTATGAGTTATGAGTTATGTGTTATACGTTGACCTCTGTATATTATAAACGATACCACAAGCGGCAAACAACACAACCAGCGATGTCCCGCCGTAGCTTACGAAAGGAAGCGGAATGCCGGTGAGCGGCAGGAGGCCCGAAATTGCGCCGATATTCACAAACGCCTGAATGAGTATCCATGAAGTGACGCCGGCGGCGATCAAGCCGCCGAACATGTCGGGCGCGTCTCTCGCGATGGAAAACCCCTGCCATCCGAGCACCACAAAAAGCGCGAGCGCCGCCGCGATGCCCGCGAATCCGAGTTCTTCGGCAATAATCGCGAAAATTGAATCCCCCATCGGCTCCGGCAGATATCCCCCGAATTTGCGCTGGGACTGTCCGAAACCAAGCCCAAACGCGCCGCCCGCGCCGATTGCGGCCGCCGCCCTGTTGATCTGATACCCAGCACCTTGCGCGTCGCTGTGCGGATTCAGATACACCTGGATCCGGTCAAACTCATAGCCGAAACCGTACACAAAGATAAAAAGCGCGAAAAGGCCGCCGAAGACGATGAGCGCCAAATGCGTGATCCGCGCCCCCGCCGCAAAATATACGCACAGGGCGGTGAGCAAAATGACTCCCAGCGTGCCGATATCGGGCTGCCGCACCAGCAGCGCGGAAACGGCGCCCATCACCATCACAAACGGAAGAAGCCCCTGCGTGACGTGCGCCATTTTTTCCCGACGCGATTCAAACAACGCGGCGAGATATATGATGAACGCGAGTTTAAGCGCCTCCGACGGCTGAAACGAAAAAGACCCCACAGTAAGCCAGCGCGTCGCGCCATGCGCCATGAGGCCGAATCGCGGCAAAAAAAGCAATACAAGCAACACCACGCACGCGAGCATAAGGGGCAACGCAAAAGGTTTATATCTTTTATAAGGAATACGGCTCGCAATGAAAAAAAAGAACAGGCCGGGAATGATGCCGTTGAGCAACTGCCGTTTAAGATAAAAATAACTGTCTTGCGTGTGTTGATACGCCAACACCGCCGATGCGGTGGAAAGCATAGCAAGGCCGAACAGCATGAGCGCGAGCACCGAAAAGAGAAAAAGATTATATCGTTGCATATTTAGTCATAAATGTCATAGCGTTATGTGCATTTTCTACAGTCCTCCACGGCAGTTCGCTGAGAAAACCGTGTCGTAGGCCGAAGCGGGCAGGGTGTCCCGCACGAGAGCATTCCTCCTGTCAATCCGCTCGGGTGTTCCTGCGACACCCTCGCTTTTCTCCGCTGACGGCGAGGTTTTGGTGGCGAATTGTACCAAAACCGCCCAGCTCGCCTGCTCCGAAGATTTCCGGGAGGAATGCTCCCGTTCGGGACGAGCGAGGCCGGAGGGCGAGCGGCGCGCTCTCGCGGGAAGCGCGAACGCGTGTTTTCTCAGCGAACTGCCGTGGAGAACTGTACATGCGCGCGAAATATGACAATACTATATTAATTCCCGCCGCTTTTGAGTATTTTTCCCGGGAAATCATCCATGAACGCTCCCTGACGAAACACAGGCGCTCCGTTCACCAACACGGCGCGGATCCCTTTGCTCAAATGATACGGATCCTGAAACGTCGCGGCATCTTCAATCGCATGAGGGTCGCACACCGTTACATCGGCGAAATAACCCTCTTTTAGGAGCCCGCGCTTAGAAATGCCGAAGCGGCGGGCGGCGATACCGCTTGATTTGGCGACGGCTTCCTCCCAGGAAAGCGCTTGTTTTTCCCGCACGTATTTTTTAAAGAAACGCGGGAAGGTCCCGAATGAACGCGGATGCGGAAGATCGCCGCGCGATCTTATCGGTGCCGCCGCGTAACCGGCACCCGAGGAAGCGACAACCGAAAGCGGGTGCGCAAGCCCCGCCCGCACGTTCATTTCATCAAGCACATGCGCAAACACGATAACCTGCAGATTTGAACCCACAAGCAGTTCCACGATCGCTTCCTCGCCGGATATGCCGAGATTCCGCGCGACCTGGGATATCGTTCTGCCGACAAACACCGCATCCGGCGCGCGCGATGCGATCGTCATCTTGTCGTATTCAAGCGCCTGCAGAGCGAGATCTTTCGCTATCTGCCTGCGGTCAAAAGAATTTCCCAGCCGTTTCAATATCATGCGGGGTCCTCCCACCGTGACCCAGGGCGGAAGCAAAAGATACAGCGCGAGCGCGCTTGACGCGTAAGGGAACAGATCAAAGCTGACCGACAATCCCTTCGCGCGCGCTTCCCCGATGAGCGCGATCGCTTTTTTAAAATTCGGCCAGAATTGCCTGCCGTTTACTTTCAAATGCGATAGGTGCAGTTTCACGCCGTATTCCTCCGCCAGATGAAGAACCGACGAAAGCGAATCAAGAAATTGGTGCGATTCATCGCGCAAATGCACCGTCAGCATGCGGTCGTATTTTTTCACCGTGGCGAACATACTCTCAAGGTGGTCGGCACAATGCTTGTCCTGATATAAATACGCAAGCCCGAGCGAAAGCCCGAACGACCCTTCCTGCAGAGATTGCTCAAGTAAAAAAGAAACGATTTCGTTTTCCTGGCTTGAGGGTTGGCGATATTCCCCCTTCAACACACCCTTAAGCAATGTGTTGTATCCCGTCAGCGTGCCAAAATTCACGGCGAACTTTTTCTCCTCCAACTTCTCCAGATATTCCGACATCCTCAACCAGTTAATGTTGATCTGCGAAGGATCGGTCCATTGCTGGGCCGAATCAATAACGCCGCCCGACACCAAGGGCGCGAGCGAATACCCGCAGTTGCCGCCGATGATGGTCGTCACCCCCTGCGCGACCAAACTTTCCTGCTTGGGCGCGGTGAAAAGCGTAAGATAGGTGTCCGAATGGCTCAGCACGTCAATAAAGCCCGGCGTCACATACATTCCATGCGCGTCTATTTTCGTTTTCGCTTCGGTATTCCCCAAAAAACCGATCTTTGCGATAACGCCACCCTGTATCGCCACATCGGCTTTGTACATGTTCACGGTCCCGCTCCCGTCAATGACAGTCCCGTTCTTTATGATGAAATCGTAAGGCATTCTTTTAGGTAATTAGTGTGTTTCGTAACCATGAGGTGTTAAAATACCCTTATGGTTACTGGTCAAAAGAACGTTTTCAACTGTGCGGCCAACTTTTTGAGGGGCAGAAAGTGCATATTCTGCGGTTCGTTCAAGGTATGCAGGACCG
>JACQDT010000041.1 GCA_016200965.1 Candidatus Azambacteria bacterium
ACGGTCTCCGGAGCCCCGTAAAACAACAAAAAAAATCAGCCCCGCCATAAGCGGGACACCAAAAGAAAATATGACTAAAAGTCTTTTTTGTAAAAACTTACGCCGCATCTGAAAAACACCGTGCGACCACCGCCCAGTCCCACGCGGCTGTTATCTTTTCTATATATTCTTTCCGGTTGATCCCGTAATCGGCGATGTAGGCGTGTTCAAACATGTCCATCACCAAAAGCGGCGTAGCGCCCGCCAAGTGGCCGACATCGTGCTCATTGACCCATATATTGAACAATCGCCCTGCCGAAGCGTCATAATACAAAACCACCCAGCCGATGCCGCGCATGGCGCCCATCGCCTTGAAATCCTTCTCCCACATTTCATATGAGTCGAATTCTTTCGCGATGGCCGCGGCTAATGCTGACTGCGCGTCAAGCGCCATCGGCGTCTTGGTGAGATTGCCGAAATACAACTCGTGCAAACGCATACCGTTGAATTCCCATCCGAGGCGGCGGTTGAGCTCGGCGTATTCCGGCACGCCGAATCTTCCTTCTTTTTCCATGCCTTGCAGTATCTGGTCCAGCTTGTTGAAATTCGCCACGTATCCCTGATACAACGTGAAATGATCCTTGAGCAATTTTTCGCTTAGACCGTTCATGCCCAATAGATGCTCAAAATTTTTCGGTTCGTATGGCATATGATTTATAGTGATTTCATTATGCGCCATTTAACATCGCATTTCAACCCCATTATATATAAAGAAGAAGCAGACCGGTGTTTTGGGTCTGCTTCTTTAAAACTCATTTGCTTTTTCATGCCGCCATGGGGGGCGGTGAAGTATCGTGATTTCGCCATTGCTCCTCAGCGCATTCCTGGCACACCGAAGGGTATTTCCCTTCAATGCTCTTGGTAAGATAGCTCACCGAGTCATGGCATTTCGGGCAACGAACCATCGCGCTCTTTTTTCTGAAAAGGAACGCAAAAACAATCCCTGCAGCAATTACAAATAAAAGTACTTTCATATTCACCTCCACATAATGTTGAGGTTGGCGATACCATCCATTACGCCTCAAAAATAACATACCTTATATTATATGTCAATATCTCGTATATTTAAATTGTGATAAGATAAAACACATGTTGAGAATCTACAATTCCCGCACGAGAAAAAAAGAGGTGTTCAAACCGCGCGAGGGGAAAAAGGTGCGCATGTTCGTGTGCGGCATCACACCCTATGACTTCGCGCATATCGGTAATTTCAAAGTGTTTCTGAACTACGACCTGCTCGCGCGCTATCTCGCCCATCGCGGGTATAAGGTATTCTATCTGCAAAACGTCACGGACGTGGACGACAAAATCGTCAACGCCGCCAAGGCGCACAATAAAAACTGGAAAGAGATCGCCGATCATTATTTCAACGATTTTTTGGCCGTGTGCGACGCGCTCCATATCACAAGTGTCACGACATACGCCAAGGCGACGGAGCACATACGCGATATCATCAGCCAGATCTCGCGGCTCGTTGAAAAGGGGTACGCCTACGAGCAAAACGGGAGCGTGTATTTTGAAGTGAACAAATTCAAGAACTACGGGAAATTATCCGGGCAAAACCCCGCGAAGCTCCACACGTCCGTCCGCCTCGCGCCGGACGCGAACAAAAAACATCCGTATGATTTCGTGTTGTGGAAAGCGCGGGAGGGCATTGACGAGAAATACGAACCGTCATGGGATTCACCGTGGGGGTTAGGCAGGCCGGGATGGCACATTGAAGATACGGCGATATCCGAACACTATTTCGGCCCGCAATACGACATTCACGGCGGCGCGGTGGAATTGAAGTTTCCCCACCACGAAGCGGAGATCGCGCAGGCAGAGAGCGCATCGGGCAAAAAGCCGTTCGTGAAATACTGGGTACACGCGGGAATCCTCATGCTCGGGAAAGAAAAAATGTCCAAATCATTCGGCAACGTCATCACGGGAAAACAAATGCTTGCGGCACGCGGCCAAGATGCGTTCCGTTTTCTTGTGGCCGCGACGCACTATCGTTCCCCCATCCCCTACTCCGAAAAACTCCTTGCGCAGGCGCGCACGAATCTTTCGCGCATCCGGGAATTCGCGCGCAATTTGGAAAAAGTAACGACCAAAAAAGGAATCGAGTTTTCCGTCGCACCGTATGCGAAAAAGTTCTACGCAAAAATGGACGACGACCTCAATGCCCCTGCCGCGTTCGCGGCGATTTTTATCTTGATGCGAGCCGCGCATAAACTCATGGCAAAAGAAAAGCTGTCCGTGGATTCCGCCCACGCCATACTCTCGTTTCTTGAGATAATTGCTTCTGTCATCGGCGTTCCCTTGCGGGAAAAAGAAAGCGTGATACCCGACCGCGTCCTCACGCTCGCCAATAAACGCGAAAAAGCCCGCACAGAAAAAAACTGGGTAAAAGCCGATGCGTTGCGCGCAGAAATAGAAAAAGAAGGGTACGGCATAAAAGATCTCGCGGATGGCTTTGAAATCATCCTGAAACGATAAAAACTTTCTTATAACAGAAAGGTGTGCACAACCGGGGGAAAACAAGAGCTTGCGCTTAACCGCTCTCGCGCCGTACAGTAAAACAATGGCATTACGCAACCCGAACAATATGGGCGATAAAATCCCGCCGCAGAACATCGAAGCCGAGCAGTCGGTGTTAGGCGCGCTGTTGCTTGATAAAGAAGCCATCGTAAAAGTGGTGGACGCTCTTGAAACGCGCGATTTCTATCAAAGAAGCCATCAGATCATCTATGAAACCATCCTGCACCTTTTTGAGCGCCAGGAACCGATAGATCTGGTCAATGTCGCCAATCGCTTAAAAGCGGTCAGCAAACTGGAAGAAGCGGGCGGCATGGGATATCTGACCACGCTGGTAAACGCCGTTTCCACGCCGGCGCACATCGCTTCGCATGCGAAAATCGTCCATCACAAACGGGTCTTAAGAGATCTCATTTCGGTTTCATACGACATTTCCGGCCTGGGCTATCGCGAAGATGAAGACCCCGATGTGCTCCTTGACGAAGCGGAGCAAAAAATATTCAGCATCTCCAAAGACGCCATATCGCAGGAATTCGTGTCCATTAAAAACGCCCTTGAAGAAGCGTTCGGGCGCATCGAGCGCCTGCACCAGGATAAAGGGGAGCTGCGCGGCGTGGCGACGGGCTACACCAAGCTGGACAATATTCTCGGCGGACTCCAGCGTTCCGACCTTATTATTTTAGCATCGCGGCCTTCTTTGGGTAAAACATCGCTCGCCCTTAACATCGCGCTCAATGTCGCCACGAAGAAAAAGCTTCCCGTCGGCATCTTCAGTTTGGAAATGTCCAAAGAACAAGTGGTGGACAGATTCATCGCGACGGAAGCGCATGTGGACTTATGGAAGCTCAGAACGGGGAAACTGACCGACGAAGGAGAGTACAACGATTTCATGCGCATCCGCGACGCGCTCGCCTCGCTTTCGGAAGCGCCTATTTTCATCGAAGACGCGTCAAGTCCGAACATCATGCAGATACGCGCCATGGCACGCCGTTTGCAAGCGGCACACGGCCTCGGACTGCTGGTCGTGGACTATCTCCAGCTCATCCAGCCGCGCATGAGCTACGAGTCCCCCGTGCAAGCCATCACCGAGATTTCCCGCTCACTCAAAGCGCTTGCCAAAGAGCTGAACGTACCGGTGCTCGCCCTTTCCCAGCTCTCGCGCGCGGTGGAACAGCGCACCACGAGAAAGCCGAAGCTTTCCGACCTGCGCGAGTCAGGCAGCATTGAACAGGACGCGGACGTCGTGCTGTTCATTTATCGTGAAGACAGGGATAAAGAGCACACCGACCGCAAAAATATGGCCGACATCATGGTCGCGAAGCACCGCAACGGC
Organism: Candidatus Azambacteria bacterium; assembly: GCA_016200965.1. Classification (GTDB taxonomy): domain Bacteria; phylum Patescibacteriota; class Minisyncoccia; order GWC2-36-17; family WO2-46-25; genus JACQDT01. Next base: position 3,893 of record JACQDT010000041.1, read on the forward strand.
CCGTTGGGTGTCGCGGAGCTATACTTCAACGAACAGAAAGCAAGCTTTGAAAATCCCTCGGCTGATTTTGACAATACGCCCGTCCCGGATGTGTTTTAGCCGGTAACTTCGCTCTATTCTCATGTTCTCCAAAGCCATCCAAAACGCAATTGACCGCCTCGCAAAATTACCCGGCATCGGGCCGCGCCACGCGACGCGGCTTGTATTTCATATGCTAAAAATGGCGGGGAAAGACGTTGACGGGCTTGCCGGAAGCATCACCATGCTGAAAGAAAAGATCAAAACATGCCCTGTCTGTTTTGCAATTTTTGAGATACTATCCGACGAGCAGAAAACCTGCCTGATATGCGCCGATCCGAAACGGATAAAAACATCAATGTGCGTGATAGAAAAAGAAGCCGATATAGAACCGATTGAAAAGCTTGGCATATTCAAAGGCGTGTATCATGTCGTGGGCGAACATACCGATACGCTGGATAAAACCGTTTCCCCCGCCGTAGAGCGCCTGCTTGAACGCGTCGCCTACATCAAAAAGCAATTGCCGCAAGAAAAACAAAAAGAAATGGAAATCATTCTCGCGACAAACGCGACCACCGAAGGCGACGCACTCGCCTCCTATCTGGAAAAACTGCTTAAACCGCTCGGCGTCACCATAGCGCACCTTGGACGCGGGCTTGCCTCCGGATCAGAACTTGAATACGCGGACGAACAAACGCTTGCATACGCGCTGAAAAACAGAAAATAGGGTTTAAACCCTATTTTTTTCTAGCCCTCTATTTTCGTAATTCTCACTTCGGTAAACAATTGCCGATGCCCCTTCTTCTTCCGATGGCGCTTTTTTGGTTTGTATTTAAACACGATCACTTTATCCCCCACGCCCTGTTTTACAATTTCACCCGTCACTTTTGTATTCTTCAAATACGGTTCTCCTATCTTTGCTTCTTTTTCCGAGGACGCCCAAAGCAGGACCTTGTCGAATACGACAGCATCCCCTTCCCTCCCTTCCAACTTCTCTATTTTTACTTTTCCTCCAACGGAGACCTTATACTGTTTCCCGCCGGTTTCAATTACGCTGAACATAAAACAAAGGATAGCAAAACCGGCACGAAATGTAAAGCCCTAATACAACGCCTGTAAAGTGTCAGCCGGCAAAGAGTAGAGAAATTCGTACGAAGGCGCGTTTGCGACAAGATATGCGGTCTGGAGGTTTTTACTTAAATCTTTCAGCGCCGTTCCACCTGAAATTTGCTTGTTTGCCTCGGCTAATTCTCCTGCATATTTTGACACCGCAACGCTTGACAGAAAGGAGTACTCTTTTCCATCAGTAAGCGAATGTGCCGCTATCCGGTCAATGGCAATGCTGTTTTTCAATAAGGTAAGGTTTTTAAGTCCGTTGACTGTTTGATTCTTGAGAATAATTGCCGAATCCCCTGCCGTCATTTTTGCATATACGCTCCATATGCTCTCTCCCGCGACCGATTTCCGCTGTTCCCATAAAACATCAATGCCTCCGGTTGTGGATAACTTACCCCCGGAGGACATCACCGACTCGTTTTGCGCTGAACCCACAAGCGACAAAATGTTACTTTTAAGGTTGGACAATATTGCCATTTCCGTACCGGAAAACTGAAACCACGCTCCAAGCGCAATGAATAAAACAACAAAAGACCACGCTATAAAGCGCCCCTTTTTCAAATGCTTTAAAATCCCGTATGCCTGAAATTCAAACTTTGATGATTCTGTTTTTTCCATACCGCCATCATACGCGCGCGGCGCAAGAAATTCAACCCGGCGATTGGATGCTTTTTGTGAAAAAAACAATAAGGAAATCAATTTATTCTCATGATTTCCTTATTATTTCCTTATTCTTATTTGATATTTTATTAGGGAGTCCTGGCTGATTTTGTTATTAACGAGCGAACGCTCTTTCCTGCGCGCGATGGAGCATAAGCACCAAAAGCAAAGCGGCCGCAGCAAGAGACATCGCCGCGCCGAAATAAAAAGGCGTCGAAGGATTGAACGTGTCCCACAAAAACCCGGCGACCACGCTTGCCGGAAGCGTCAAAAGACCGACCGTCGTATTATAAATGCCGTATGCCGTTCCGCGACGCTCTTCATCCACTATGTCTGCAATAAACGCCTTTGCAACCCCTTCAGTCGTGGCATAGTAAATCCCGTAAAACGCGAAAAGAAGCCAGATGTGCGCCGCCGAACTCGCAAGACCGAAGCCGATGTAGGCGATGGCGTACGCGAACCAACCGATGCACATCACCTTTTCTCTGCCGATTCTGTCGGACAAACTCCCTAATGGCACCGACGCCGCGGCGTATACGAAATTAAACAGCGCAAACACCAAGGGAATAGCAAGCAAGGTCACGCCGACATTCTGCGCGCGCAGTATCAAAAACGCATCGGAAGAATTGCCCAGCGCAAAAAGCGACGCAATGGCTAAAAACCAATAAAATGTCCGGGGTAGTTTTTTATCGTCATACGACGACTGCTCCGCTCTCTGCGTTCGCGGGTTGCCTTTAGCCAAATGCACGGGCATATCCTTCGGAGGCGCCGCTTCTTTCACTTTAAAGATAAGCACGCCGAGCGTTGCCAAAAGCGGAACGGCGGTAAAAAGAAGGATGTAATGATATTGGAGAGGGCTATGCTGAAAAAAATACAACAGCGCGAATAAAATAAGCGGCCCCGCCACCGAGCCGAGCGTATCAAGCATGCGCGCAATCCCAAAATCACGTCCTCTGCTTTTTGCGGCCGCCGACGAAGCAATGAGCGCGCTCTTGGGCGCATCTTTCACGCCCTTGCCCACGCCGTCCAAAAATCGCAGTCCCAAAATCGCAGTCCCCGATGTAACGAATGCCAACAGCGGACGGCTCGCGAGTGAAAGAAAATAGCCGACAAAAATAACCGCCTTTCTTTTTTTGAATTTATCCGACACCACTCCCGCAACCACCCTGAAAATGCTTGCGCCGGAGGTGACCAGCCCTTCCGACAAACCGATAAACGCCCTGTCCAAACCAAGCACATTGGCAAGATACAAAGGCAGAACAGGCACGAATATATCCTGGCTGATGCCGCCGAAAAAACTCAGCAGCCCGATATAAAACACATTCCCCGGTCTCTTTTTTGTGGCAATACCGTCTTCTTTAGCCATGGTTATCGCGCTATATCCATCGGCGAACCCTCGCCTTATACCGGAGATACTCCTCGCCGAATTTTTTGGTCAGGTATGCTTCCTCGCGCATGATGACTCCGAATTGGATTGTAAAGAGTATGGGCACGAGCATGACAAAAATCCAAAGCGTATTGGCCAACACCGCTATCCCTATAGTGAGGAGCGTCATGGAAAGATAAATCGGATTGCGGCTGAAGCGGTACGGGCCGGCGCTCACGATGCTCGTGGTCGGCTTGCGCACATCAATGTTCGTTTTCGCTTTTATAAACTCGCGAAACGCGGCAACAATAAAAATAACCGAGATGGCGATGATTACCGCGCCGGGAGGCACGACTACATTTTCCGCTAAAAATGGCAGGGGTTTGAGCCAGTCAAGAACGACTCCGATTCCAATCCCGATTAAATAAATGGACGGCGGCGGGGCAATCACCTGCGGAGAATCAGACGATGTGATTATTTTATTCATGCATTTTATTTATTCTTCTGTTCAATCAGTTCTTCGACCTTTCTTTTTGCTTCTTCTAATAAATTCTTTGCTTTTTTGCGCGCTTCGTGAGATCGCCGAACCAATTCAGCGATTTTTTGCTGGGTTGGTTTTGACAAAATTGGAACTTGCAATTCTTTCACTTGGTCCAGTTTCCAGTGAGCGATAATCGAACCGCCCGCATCTCGCTCTACTTGCAACTGCCCGACAATGGAATTGATGACAAGCGCACAATATTCCGGCTCAATGTCTTCTTTTAATTTGACTCGTAACACGCCGCCAGAGATAATCCCTTCAATCTGTTCTTTTACAGCGTACGCGATGCCAGGACTCGCATCTTTGGTGAGTAATATCTCGCCGACTTTCGGCTGATACTCTTTTTTGAGCTCGCTGTATAATTCATCCTTCAAATATTTCTGGTCTTTATCGGTAATGCCGTCTTTTGAAACAGAGCTGACGCGGATAAAAAGCTTCCCTTCTTCTTGATACGCTTCGCTTCCCGGCTCAAAGCCTTTTTTGACCATCGCAAGCTCGCCAAGCGCTATTCCACCATTGCCGCGAATAAGAGATAAGATTTTTTGATACTTCGACTGGAAGTATTCGGCGTCAATGCGATTTGCCTTTTGGGCTTCGGACAAATTAACCACGCTCCATAATCCGCCCGCGCCCTCCAAAGCCTTGGCGAAGGAGGGTTTTGATTCAAAATCTTTCAACCCCAATTCCTCCAACAGTAAATTTTTCGCTTGGGAATAAAGGGATTTTGATTCATTTCCTAACGAATATGATTTTCTGACAAAATCATCTACTTCATCTTGTATACTTTTTGGCAGAATAGGAATTTTTATCGCTCGAAATTGAGTAGGGCTGAAAT
>JACQDT010000040.1 GCA_016200965.1 Candidatus Azambacteria bacterium
AATCGGAAATAGTAAAGAGTATTTTGCTTGGCGGCGAGCGTTAGCGAGCGGTGGCGGGGCGGCTTCCTTTGTTCAGGATTTTTTGATAAAGTAGGTTCGAGCGCAGTCGTAAAGATACTCCATAACATAAAACCCCGCGTATGCGGGGTTTTATGTTATACAGATGAAATTTACTTTTTTACTGCGTCCTTCAAGCCCTTGCCTGCCTTGAATTTCGGTACGGTGGTTGCCGCGATCTGGATCTTTGCGCCGGTCTTTGGGTTTACTCCCTGGCGCGCCGCGCGTGCCTTTGCGGAAAACGTCCCGAAGCCGGAGATCGCCACCTCTTCTCCCTTGGCGAGCGTTGCCTCAATGGTGCTAAACACCGCTTCCACCGCGTCCTGCGCCGCCTTTTTGGTCTCAAGTCCCGCCTTTGACAATACCGATTCTACCAAGCTGTCTTTGTTCATATAAATATATGTTACTTTTTATTATATTACCTGTCGTATTGTAGCGACCTTTGGGAAAAATACGCTTTAATTATTGCGTTATCAAGTATAGCAGGAAAGAAAAAACAAGGCAATAGGTTACTTTTTCAGCATTTTTAGATATACCTCCCGTAAAAAACGCGCGTCATCAAGCGCATGATGCTCGCGGTATTTCGCGTAGTCGATCCCAAGGCCTGGAATGATGCTTTCCTTGCGCCGCCAATCAAACGACTGCGGATCTTTCCCCGCGGCAAACAATATGGATGCAAAATCAATGGGAATCCAGTGAAACGCGTTATCTCTCACTCCGCCGATGAGTTTATACCAATACAGCGCATCAAATTGATTGACGTAAGCGAGCATATACGGCCTGCCCGGCCCGACAAATGCAAAAACCTTTTTCACCGCTTCCTCGCGGGTCACTTTTGGTTCGGTGAGCAGGGGCACGACGTGTTTTTGGACCCATGGGTCGATTTCGCAATCCTGTAATAACTCAAGATACAACTCTTCCCCGCCGAATTTCACGAGTCCCATGGAAAGGATCTCGCCCTTGTACGGATTGAGTGACGAAAACTCCGTATCAAAAAAAATAATATTTTCTGAGAATGGTTTCATAGAGTGTGTGGCAAGACGGGAGAAAATTTTCCAAAGAAAAGCGTCGCGAGGCCGAAGCAGGCAGGGTGGTCGCCGAAGGCGACCGAGCGAAGGCTCCCGATGTGTCCAAGAGCGAAGCGATTGGGTACACATCGCAGTCCAGCGAGGCCGTGCGAGTCGTGGCCGACGCCGAGCACGAACTTCCTCGCTGGGGAAATTCGTGCGTCTTTTCGTGGAGAATTTCTCCCGTCTTGATGTCAGCGAGCGTATTCCAGCACGCGGGTTTCGCGAATAACATGTATCTTGATCTCTCCCGGATACTTCAGCTCCTTCTCAATCCGGTCGGCGATATTGCGCGCGATCTTTCGCGCTTCCAAATCGTCAACTTTTTCCGGCCGCACGAACACGCGCACTTCGCGTCCCGCGGAAATGGCGTACGCTTTTTCAACTCCCGGAAACGAATTAGCGATGGCTTCAAGCTCTTCAAGCCGGCGGATATAGGTCTCAATGCTCCCGCGACGCGCGCCCGGACGCCCTCCGGAAATGGAATCAGAGGTCTGTACGACGACCGACTCAAGCGTCTCGTACGGATACTCCTCGTGATGCGACTGCATCGCCTGGATCACGCGCTTGTCCACGCCGAATTTCTGCAGAATCTTACGACCGATTTCCACGTGCGTCCCCTGCACTTCGTGGTCTATCGCCTTGCCGATGTCATGAAACAACGCACCCATCTTTGCGATGTGCACGTCCGCGCCGACCTCGGCAGCAAGCATGCCCGCAATATGCGCCATCTCGATGGAATGAAGCAGTACGTTCTGGCCATAGCTCGTCCGGTAATGCAAACGGCCGAGCAGATTCACGAGGCGCGGATCAACGCCCACAGCGCCCACGTCATATACAGCAGCTTCTCCCGCTTTCTTTATCTCCGTATTAATATCCACTTTTGCTTTCTCCACCGCTTCTTCAATGCGCGCCGGCTGGATTCTGCCGTCGGATGTCAATTTTTCAAGCGCAAGCCGGCAAATGTGCCGTCTCACGGGATCAAAACATGAGATCACGATGGTGCCCGGCGTATCGTCCACGATGATTTCCGCGCCGGTCAAGCGTTCAAGCGCGCGGATGTTGCGCCCTTCGCGGCCGATAATCTTTCCTTTCATGTCGTCGGAAGGAATGCTCATGGTCGTGGTCGTCACATCCGACACCTGCGAAGACGCATAGCGTTGGATCACCGTCGCTAAAATCTCGTTCGCTTTTCGGTCAAACTGCTCTTTGCCGTCTTTTTCCAGCCGCCGCATCTTGGTCACCAGATCATCCTTGCTCTGCTGTTCCACCATGTTAAACAGCCGTTCTTTTGCCTCTTCTCTCGTGAGCGCCGCTATTTTTTCCAGGGCAGTAACCTGCTCGCTTTTGATGCGGTCGGCTTCCTCTTTTATCAATTTAATTTTTTCCGCCTTCGCGATAAGCTCTTTTTCGGACCGCTCATACTCGGCCGCTTTTTTCTCAAGCGTGTCTTCGCGGTGCGCGAGACGATCTTCCTGTTTCGTGATTTGCCTTTCCCGTTCCTTGCTTTCCTCGCGCGCGCGTTCAAGAACCCGAACCGCCTCTTCTTTTGCGGCAAGAACGATTCCCTTCGCCTCGGTCTTTGAATGCTCAACGAGCTTGCTCAACTTGCTTTCAAGCGTACCCACTTGTATCTTGGCTATTTTTTTGCGCAACAGATAGCCCAAAACGGCCCCGACAAAAAGTCCGATGCTGATCAACGTAAAAATAAGGCTTAAAGCGGCGCCGTTAAAAATCTCCATGTCCCGACTCTTTGGCCTTCGCCTTCACGCGCTCTATCTACCACGCAGAAAACTAAAGCGCGTACGCCGTGTTTTTCGAGAAAAAGTGCCTATAATAAAAAGAGGATGCACAACCCATACTCTAAAACAAGAAACTGAAACGACTTAAGCCAAAGTGTAATTACTGATTATGCGTTCAGAATACCAAACAAAAAACATAGCGTCAACCCCGTATATCAACCTCGACAACTGAAACGTTCGGGTGCGCCGTTGGACTGCTATAGTCCGTGTTGGTTCGTCTCTGATACGGTAACCATAGCAGATGAAACGTTTCATCGGACGGCGCGTCCAGTCGAGGTTGTATTACGGGGTCAAGCGCCCCGTTTTTCGGTTCTTACTTCTTATTGTGGGGCTGGATGATTTTATCAATGACGCCGTATGCTTTCGCCTCTTCCGCCGTCATGAAAAAATCACGTTCGGTGTCCTTTTCTATTTTCGCGTACGACTGACCGGTATGGGCGGCGAGTATCTTATTCATCCGCTCCTTCAGTTTCAAAATATGCTTTGCGGAAATTTCAATTTCCGTCGCCTGACCTTCAACCCCTCCCATAATCTGATGGATCATGATCTCGGAGTTGGGAAGCGCCATCCGCTTGCCTTTCTTGCCCGCCGCCACGAGAAATGCGCCCATGGACGCGGCGATGCCGACGCAAATAGTAGACACGTCCGATTTCAAAAACTGCATGGTGTCATAAATCGCGAGGCCCGCCGACACCGATCCGCCCGGCGAATTAATATAAAAATGGATGTCTTTGCCGCTGTCTTGCGAATCCAAAAGCAATAGTTGAGCGATCATCACATTCGCCACCGCGTCATTGATAGGGCCGCCCAAAAATATAATGCGGTCCTTCAATAAGCGGGAATAAATATCATACGCCCGCTCGCCGTAACTGGTTTTTTCTATTACCGTCGGAATAAGATACGTCATGCGTTTTCCAATAATGCAAATACTTTTTCATTGCGTATGATACCCGAAACATACCGCGAAAGCAAATCCATATCCATCCGGCGGACGCTTTCGTCCCGTTTTTCCAAAATGCGCAGGGCCTGCTCGTTCACTTCTTCCGGCGAGACAGTGATGTGTTCTTTTTTTGCGATCTCTCCCAGCGCGAGCGCGATTTTCACCCGCGTTTCCGCCTGCGGACGCACTTCTGTACGAAATTCTTCTTTTGTTTTTTTGACGGATGCCAAATACCCATCAAGATCAAGCCCGCGCTCGCGAAGCCCGTGCGTCATTTCGGAAAACATCTTATCCGTTTCTTCATCTATTAGAATGTCCGCAATCTCCGCCTGCGTGCGGGCCGCGATTGCCTTGGCGAGCACGGAGCGAAACGTTTCTTTTTCCTGCGCTTCTTTTTCCTGCTGTAAATTTTCTTTTATATTTCTGGCAAGCGCGGCGGCGTTTTCAAACTTTCCAAGCGACTGCGCGAAGGCGTCATCAAGCTCCGGCAGGGTAATTTCGTAGACTGCGTTCATCTTCACTTTGAAATCAACCGGTTTTCCGCGAATCTCGGCCCGGCCGTGCTCGGGAGAAATGCGCAATGAAAATTCTTTTTCGGCGCCGGGTTCCATTCCCTCAATGTGCGCGTCAAAACCGTCGGCGAATTTGCTTTTTCCCACTATGAAAGGATGACTCCGCGACTCGCCGCCGTCCATTTTCACGCCGCCGATACGCGACTCAAAATTAATCTCCACGAGGTCCCCTTGTTTGGCCGCCCGCGAGACCAGCGCTTCCTTCCGACGCGACTGCGCAATCCATTCAAGCGCGCCTTTCACTTCATCGTCCGTCACCATGACCGGCATGCGTTCTTTTTTCAGCGACCGCGCGATGTCCTTGTAATCGGGAAGTGTCACCTCGGGATACACGGCTACGGTCACGGTAAATACGAGCGGGTTGCCCTTGGCCATCTTTTTTACCTCAACTTTCGGCTGGCCGGCGGTGCGCACATTAAATTCTTTGACGATCTGCGCATACTTTTCATCCATAAGCAAAAAACATGCTTCCTGAAAAAGCCGTTCCTCGCCGATATGCCGGCGGACCATATCTGCGGGCGCTTTTCCTTTGCGGAACCCTTTCAACTCAATGCCCGCGCCGAGCTTTCCAAGCGCGCGAATCTCCGCATTCGCCACTTCCTCGGGCTGTGCCGTCACTTCAAACATCACCTGCGATTTTGGCAATTTTTTACATACGACTCCTTCCATAGCTTCAAGATTGTACATTCTCACGCGATAGCGCGAATATGTACAATTGTGGTATTCGTTATTTGCTCTGTATCTGTTGTTTATACATCTCCATTCCCTCACGAACAACCGCGAGCGCGGCGGCCCTGTCTTCTATCGCAACCACCTGCACCTTTTTTCCCTCAAGGTTCTTGTACTCTTCAAAAAAATGCTTCAGTTCTTTTTTGAAATGCTCCGACAAATCCGTAAGATCATGGTATTCGGCAAACCGCGGATCTTTTGCGGCCACCGCGATGATTTTCTCGTCTTTATCCCCGTTGTCTACCATGCGCACGAGCGCGATGGGGCGCACTTCAACAAGCACGCCGGGCAGAAGCGGGTGTGTCGTCATCACGAGCGCGTCAAGCGCGTCGCCGTCATACCAATGCGTCTGCGGCAAAAATCCGTAGTCAAGCGGGTAATGCATGGGGGAATAAAACACGCGGTCAAGCTTGATAAGTCCCGTCTCTTTATCCACTTCGTATTTGTTGGAGGAGCCGCGTGGGATCTCGATGACGACATTGAACTGTTCCGGCGCGTTCTTTCCCAATGGAATGTTGAGGATGTTCATAGTATGTTATTTATCTTCTTTTTCTTCGGGCTTCTCCGCGGCCGCTTCCGGCTGCGTTTTGCCTTCCGCCGCCTGCGGCGCCGCATCTTCTTGGGCCGGACGCACGTCGATCTTCCACCCCGTCAGCCGCGCGGCGAGCCGCACGTTCTGCCCGCCTTTACCGATGGCGAGGGAAAGCTGGTCGTTGGGCACGATCACCCTTGATTCCTTGGTGTCGGCGCGAAGCTCCACGGAAAGCACTTTGGCGGGCGAAAGAGCGTGGGAAATGAATTTCGCGGGATCTTCAAACCATTCTACGATATCTATTTTCTCTCCCGACAATTCGGAAATAACCGCATTCACGCGCGTTCCTTTTTGGCCGACGCACGATCCTATGGGATCAACACCTTCCTGCGTAGAATGCACCGCAATCTTGGACCGCGCTCCGGCTTCCCGCGCGATCGCCTTTATCTGCACCGCTCCCGAGGCGATTTCCGGCACTTCAAGCTCAAATACTTTTTTGATCAATGCGGGATGCGAACGGGAAATCACCACCACCGGCCCCTTTGAAGTCACGTCCACGCGCACCACGTACACTTTCATCCGCTCGCCGATGCGGTACCGTTCTCCCTGCACCTGTTCTTCGGGATACATCACCGCCGACGTTTTCCCAAGATCAAAAATAACGTTTTTCCATTCAAAGCGCTGTACCTGCCCGTTCACGATCTCACCTTCCTTTGATTTGTATTCGGCAAGCACTGTTTCCCGTTCCGCTTCGCGCAAACGCTGGACGATCACCTGCTTTGCGGTCTGCGCGGCGATACGGCCGAAACTGTCGTGTGTCTCCAGCTTGAACATTAGCTCATCGCCCACATTCACGTCCGGATTGATCTTTTTGGCATCCTTGATCATGATGTGCCGCTCGGCATTGAATATCACTTTGCGCGTTTTTTCGTCTTCGCCTTCTGCTTCGGCGGCACCTGTTTTTTTCGGAGTGTCCTCTGCGGCGGGAACGGTCTCGTCTTCGGGCTCTTTCAGCATGGTTTCATCCACCGCTATCTTCACCTGGTGCATCTGTACCCCTCCCGAGTCCGCGTCAAGCTTCGCGCGGATGATCTGGCCGCGCTCGCCGTAATCCTTTTTATACGCGGCGGCAATGGCCATCTCAATGGTTTCAATGACCTTTTCCTTCGGAATCCCCTTCTCCTCCGCGATCTGATTGAGCGCGGACAAAAATTGTTTTGTGTCTATCATGCTAAATTTATACGAACGTTAGTGAGTTAATAAATTTGAGCACCCTGAGCTTGCCGAAGGGTGACAATTTGAAAATGGTTCGGCAAGCTCACCCTAAAGGTTTTGTTATCAAAATTACTTCTGCTTACACCTCGTAATTTTGAACAAAGCCCTTTAATGAAAAAGGCCTGTTCTCATGAACAGACCGTAGCGTCAATACTACACCTTTCCTATTATATATTCCCGTCGTACTCTTGTCAAATCGTATGATTTTCTGTGTAAAGCGGTTCCGGCTTTTCTTAGAAAAGCGTCGCGAGGCCGGAGCGGGCACGGTGCCCCACCCTTTGACGCTTGTGTCTAAGGGTGGGGCGAGCGGAGGTCGACGCCGAGCGCGAATTTCCTCGCCGGGAGAAATTCGCGCGTCTTTTCGTGGAAAGTGGGAATTGCTTTACGCAACTGACTATCTGATATTCTCCAAAAATTCCACCAAAAGGCGCACGCCGAAGCCGGAGCCGCCTTTGGGCTTGTATCCCTGTTTTTCGGACAGCATCGCCGTGCCCGCGATATCAATGTGGGCGTACTTGTTGTGTCCGCCGACGAATTCCTTCAAAAACAGCGCCGCGGTGATGACTCCCGCGGTCTTGCCGCCGATGTTTTTCACATCCGCGATATCCGACTCAATTTGCTTTTTATACACATCGTCAAGCGGCAAAGCCCACAATTTCTCGCCGGTTTTTATTCCCGCTTCCGTAAGCGATCTCACCAGCTCGTCGTCGGTGCCAAGTACCGCGGCGTAATGGCTCCCCAGCGCGGCCACGCATGCGCCCGTCAGCGTCGCCAAATCAATGAGATATGCGGGCTTCAACTGCGACGCCGCAAAATGGAGGGCGTCCGCGAGGATGACCCTTCCTTCCGCGTCGGTGTTTAACACTTCGATAGTTTTGCCCGAAGCCGATTTGATGATGTCTCCCGGGCGATACGCCGTGGAGCCGGGCAGATTTTCCACCGCGGGAATCACGCAGGCAAGCGGCACGGAAACACCCAAGCGCGCCGCCGCAAAAAACGCCGCCATCACGGCCGCCGCGCCCGCCATATCCATTTTCATCTCGTCCATGTTTTCCGACGGCTTTAAGGATATGCCTCCCGAATCAAAGCACACGCCCTTCCCCACCAGCGCAACCGAAGGCGCTGACTCCTGCGCCGAAACGGGCTTGTACTCAAGCACGATGAGCGCGGGCTCGTTGTTGGACCCGCCGCCGACGGCAAGTATGCCGTTCATGTTCAAATCCCCGAGTTCCTTTTTTCCGAACGCGCGAAACGACACGGTCTCCGGAAACTGCTTTGCGAGCGCCTGTGCGGTCTGGACCAGAAACTTCGGCGTCACCACGCTTGCGGGCTGATTGGTGATGTTGCGCGCAAAATAGACCGCTTCAGCAACCACAAGATCTCTAAGTTCTTCCTTTTTCAATGCATCCACCTGTTCGGGAGAAAGGATTTCGGGAAGCAAGAATTCCACGTCCGAAATTCTTGCCGGCGCGTCTTCTTTCCCCTTTTTATACGGGTCAAACTTGTACAGCGCGAGCGCGGCGCCTTCGAAAATAGCCGTAAGGCGATCCTGCGCCGATTGCGACGGAGCGCCAAACAGCGTGAACGACGCTCGCGCCGTCCCCATCGCTTCGAGAGCCGCCACGGCCAACGCGGCCGTCTGGCGCAATTTTTCCGCGTCAAGTTCTTCTTTTTTGCCCAACCCGCACACGATCACCCGCTTATACAACGCATCTTCAGGGTAGAGCGTCGCGATTTTTCCGAACTCCGCCGAAAAATCTTTCAGCGCGAGATATTTTTTTATTTTTGAAAACACGGGGAAAAGCTGCACCGCTTCCTTTTCCGCCGTTTCTTTTTTAAACCCAAGCCCGCACGGAATTTCCTCCCCCTGAAACACCCCAAACACCACCGCGTCTTTTGGTTCTATCCATTTCTGCGTGAGCGCGAATTGTATCTTCAGCGAGTTGTCCATAGTACAGGCGTTCTATCAGATTTTTGCCCTGTTTGTCAATGAACTTTACGAGGTGCGACCTCGTAGGATATACTATAGTCAATGAAGCGACCTATATTTGCCAACGAACAGATATATCATACGTATAACAGGGGGGTGGAAAAACGCAATGTTTTCCTTGATGAGGAAGATTATTTTCGTTTTGTGTATAATCTTTTTGAGTTCAATGATGTTAATCCGGCCACTCCCTCTTACTATAGATCCTACGAGGTCGCACCTCGAAGGAAACCGAGAAAACCCCTCGTAGATATTCTCGCTTTCTGTCTTATGCAAAACCACTTCCATCTTCTCCTTATGCAAAAACAAGAAAGTGGAATTTCCGAATTCCTTAGAAAACTGAGCGGAGGATATACGATGTATTTCAACCAAAAATATAAAAGATCGGGGGTTCTCTTTCAGGGAAGGTTCAAGGCAATCCTTGTGGAACGAGACGCTCACTTTATTCATCTCCCTTACTATATTCACGCAAACCCGCTTGATCTTGCAATGCCGGAATGGCGCGAAGGAAACCTGCGAGATCCAAAAGCCGCATTTGCATTTCTCGCGTCTTATAAATGGAGCAGTTTCCCGGATTATATCGGCGCAAAAAATGTGCCGTCCGTTACCCAGCGGGATCTTCTGCTTGGCATCGCGGGCGGCGAAGAAAAATACAAAGCTGATTTTGTTGCGTGGCTGAAAAACATGCGTCTGGACGATATTTCGCAGATTATCCTTGAATAATAACCAACCTTCCGAGATCCGATCTCGGAAGGTTGTGATGTTATTGTCTTTTAGAGTTTCTTTAGGAATCCGAAGATGTCCTGGAAGTTGTTGATGATGAGGTCAATCACCGTCTCGCCTTTCTTGGGAGTCAGGATGGT
>JACQDT010000042.1 GCA_016200965.1 Candidatus Azambacteria bacterium
GAGCAGGCCCGTCCCCGGCCCAATTTCCAAAACGACGTCGCTTTTTTCAAGCGACGCCGCGTTGACTATTTTTTGGATGACTCCTTTATTTACCAGGAAGTGTTGCCCGAGTTTTTGTCCCACAAAAAATTATCTGGGGGACGACTTAATGGTAGCGACTATTTGCGAGTCGTCCCTCAGGTTTTGCCAAAAGAGAATTTGTGTTTTCGGGATAAACATCGTGTCTTCCGGGCCGTGCAAGTCCTGCGATATTTTCACCAGTTCATTACGCGTTTCTGCTTGCGGCTGTTCTTCCGCCGCATTTTTTGCATTTTTATCTTTTTCCGCTGGCGCGGCGGCCGAAACGCGCGAAGAGCGCACATAATACACATTGTTCAGCACGAAAGAATGAAAGCCGTACGGCGAGAGATGCCCGAAGTATACTTGTCCGTTTGTGAGAAACACCGCCTGCCATTTCCCTTTTGCGGCGGCAGTGGCCCCAAACGAAGAAGAAATATTATAATTAGCGTCGATTGCGGCAAGAAGCAGTACCGCGATCACGATAAGTATTGATTTTTTTATTATGGACCGTTCTGTGCCGCCTGCCGCCGTTTTTTTCACTATTCGCGCAGAAACTTTTTCTCCAATCTCCATATATGATATGCATTTAATGATAAGCGTACGCAACGCATGATACCACACTTGATCATTCTATGTCTATGATGCCGCTTTCAAGATCTTTAAGATCAATAGAGAGCTCTTTCCCGCGAGCAAAGAACGCGACGAGGTGTTCGGGGATGTCAAATAAAAATCGCGACGGCGGATTGGTTTGCAATTGGCCGTATAGCCGGCGCGATTGCGCGTATAAAAGCCACAGATTTTTTTTTGCGCGGGTGATGGCGACATAGCACAGCCGGCGTTCCTCCTCAAGCTCTTCCGGCGAGCGTTTGCTGCGCGAATGCGGGAAAACGTTATCCTCCATTCCCGCGACGAATACCGCGGTGAATTCAAGCCCTTTTGCCGAATGGATTGTCATGAGGCGCGCGGCATTTTGCGCGTGTTCTTCGTCCTCGCGCGATGCGAGCGCGACGCCATCAAGAAGACGGGTGATCGCTTCTTTTGCGGGAATCCCGTCATAATGCGCCGCGGCGGAAACGAGCTCCAGCACGTTTTCCCAGCGCGTGACCCCTTCTTCCCCCGCGCGCATAAAATATTCTTCAAGCCCTGATTTTTTCACTACGTGTTTCACAAAGCGGGAAAGCGGAAGATTTTTAATGTCGTGGCGGAACGATTCCATCAACGCGAGAAATTCCCCCATTTGTTTTGTGGGCGCGCCCGTTGCGAAAAAGCGTTCAAGCGCCACCTTGCCGATGCCGCGCGGCGGGACAGAGACGATGCGCTTCAAGCTTGCGCTGTCTTTGGGATTGATGATGAAGCGAAGATAGGATAGTGCGTCTTTTACTTCCCTGCGCTCATAAAATTTAAATCCTCCGAGCACCACGTACGGGATGCGCGCGTGCATGAACGCTTCTTCTATGGCGCGCGATTGCGCATTCGTGCGGTACAGCACTGCAAAATGAGAGAAAGGATACGCCCGTGTCTTCACGAACTCCTTGATGGTGCGCGCGATGAAATTCGCTTCCTCAGTTTCGCTGTCTGTCATCACGACGTGTATTTTTCCTCCTTCCCCGCTACGGGTGAACAGATTTTTTTCCTTCCGCAGTTTGTTCTTGCCGATGATGGTGTTGGCGGCGGAAAGGATGTTCCCCGTGGAGCGATAATTTTCTTCAAGCAGAATGATCTTTGTGCGCGGATAGTCCTTTTCGAAATTAAGGATGTTGGCGATGTCCGCCTGCCGCCATCCGTAGATCGCCTGATCCATGTCCCCCACCGCGCAGATGTTTTGATGTGTGTCGCCAAGCAGGCGCACGAAGCGGTACTGGGCGAAATTGGTGTCCTGATATTCATCGATAAGGAGATAGCGGAACGCGTTCTGATAGTGCGCGCGCACCGCCCCGTGGCGCTCAAAGAGCTCTATCGCTTGCATGATCATGTCGTCAAAGTCAATGGCGTTATGCGCCTTCAGCGCGCGCTGATAGTGCCCGTACACGCGGTGCGTCATCTGCAAAAACGGATCCCCTATGTCCTGGTCCGGGTCGCTCGGCGCGATGAGCCGGCTTTTGAGTTTTGAAATGGCGCCCGCCAGCACCTCCGGGGCGAAGCGTTCCGAGTCAATCTTGTATGCTTCGCACGCCGCTTTTATAAGTCCGAGCTGGTCTTTTTCGTCAAAAATGACGAAATTGCGCGCGTAGCCGAGTTTGTCTGCGTGCGTGCGGAGTATGTTCAGGCAGAGCGAGTGGAATGTTCCCAAAGAGAGCATTGCGGCGTCGGCGTCATGCCCATATTCCCTTAAAATGTGCGTGACTCGCTCTTTCATCTCGCGCGCGGCTTTATTGGTGAAGGTGACTGCCAGAATGTGTTCCGGGCTAACCTTTTTTTCTACGATAAGGTAGGCGATTTTATGCGTCAGCACGAGCGTTTTTCCCGATCCTGCGCCCGCGATGATAAGAAGCGGGCCCTCGGTGATGTGGACCGCTTCTTTTTGCCGCTCATTTAGTTTTTCAAGCAGTTTTTGCATAAATGTTGCCTGTGGAAAACCGCGGTTTTGAAATTGACTTTTTGCCGTTGTGATGATAGCATGGAAACGTACTTAAGCGAAGCGAAAAAGAGGCGATTTTTGAAGGAAATACTCAGAAATATCTCGCAAAGTTATTCGACACGCAATCCAAAATTTTTTCTCCGTTCTGCGGAGAAAAATTCATACGGCGAAGGCATCATTCCCTCCCCTCACCGGCGGGAATAGCTTTTTTTATGCGTGGTCGCTTGCAAAACGCAATAGTTCTCTGACATTTTTCGTTTTCGCGCTGATTCTCGTCTCGTTTTTTAATATTGCGGACAGGAACGGAAAGCTTTCAGCGCTTGCATTTGGCGCGGGAAATCAGGGATTCGGCGATGCATATGTTGACGAAACAGCATCTCTTCCCGTTTCTGTGCGTGGATACGGGAGTGATGCGGTGTATGAGGAAGCCATAGGAACCGGCCGCGGAGGGACATCGGGCGATGAACAGAATCAGTATGCCTATCCTACCACTCCCGATGACGTGCTGGTCGCCGATTTCGCTCCGCTGGTCATCGATAATGCCCAGACCTCGCGCGATCAGATCGTGTATTATGTGGTTGAAGACGGCGATACCGTTTCGGAAATCGCTACGCGCTTTGGCATTGAAGCAAATACGCTGTTGTGGGCGAATAACCTTTCCTCGGTTGATTACATCAAGGCGGGACAGCGGCTTGAAGTGCTCCCCGTTGACGGCGTGAAATACGAAGTGAAAAAGGGCGATACCGTTGACGCGCTTGCCCAACGATTCAAATCAAGCAAAGAGGACATCATCGCGTACAACCATCTTCCTGCGGACGGTTCTTTGCGTCCGGGCGACGCGCTGATTCTTCCCGACGGAGCCATGCTGCAGGCGCCAAGGATAGCACGGCCTACGGTCATAGCGGGCGGACAGCCGCAGGTGAAAGTGAATGCAAACAAGTACTTTATTTTTCCGACCACCGGCAGAAGGTCGCAGGGCTTGCACGGTTACAACGGCGTGGATCTCGCCAACGAATGCGGCACGCCGATTTACGCGGCGGCCGACGGAGAAGTGACAAGCGTGAGAACCACCAATTCGCGTGCGCGCGTCGGACGAGCGGTGTATGACGGTTACGGTAATCACGTAAAAATCATGCATCCCAATGGCGTGGTGACGCTGTACGGGCACCTCAAAGATATCTATGTGTTTGAAGGGCAAAATGTCAGGCAAGGCAGCATGATTGCGACGATGGGCGGCGGGTTTGAAGCGGTGAACGGGCGGCTCGTGCGGATGGAAGGCGCGGGACGATCCACTGGATGCCACCTTCACTTTGAGGTGCGCGGCGCGCGCAATCCGTTGGTGGGAAGATAGTTCTATCCTCTTTGCTGGTATTGTATCGCCTCTGCGATATGGAGAGAAGAAATGTCCTTTTCCTGGGCAAGATCGGCAATGGTGCGCGCGATTTTCAGTATTTTATGGAACGAACGCGCGGAAAGGCGTAATCGTTCAAGGGCATCTTTCAGGAACGAGAGCGAGGCGCTGTCCAACTGGCAGTGCTTTTTTATTTGTTTGGGCGACATTTCCGAATTGAGCGAGACGCCGTCATACGGCGACTGCTCCGCTCTCTGCGTTCGCGGGTTGCTGTCCTTGTCAAACCGCTCCATTTGCATGTTTCGCGCGGCATTTACCCGTTTTTGTATTTTCTCGCTTTCGCTTTTTTCGGGGGCGTCTTGAAAGAGTTTTTCGTTTGCGACGGCGGGAATGGTCAGGTGAATGTCTATGCGGTCGGCGATGGGGCCTGACACTTTTTTCTGATATCTCAAAATGGAAGGGAGCGAGCAGGCGCACTCTCTTTGGGCGGACTCGTACCATCCGCACGGACACGGATTTTTCGTGGCGACCAGCGTGAAGCGCGCCGGATACGAGAACGAACCGTGCGCGCGGGACACGGTGATGACCCGCTCTTCAAGCGGCTGGCGGAGCGCTTCAATGACATCGCGGCGGAATTCGGGAAATTCGTCTAAGAAAAGCACGCCGTTGTGCGCGAGCGTGATCTCACCGAGCTTCGCGTGCGCGCCTCCTCCGATGAGCGCGGCGCTTGATGCGGAGTGATGGGGCGCGCGGAACGGGCGGGATAGTATTGTACCCCCTTCGGTCAGCTCGCCTGCGACGCTGTGAATCTTCGTTGACGCGATTATTTCTTCTTCGGTCATATCCGGAAGAATGGACGCGAACGCGCGCGCAAGCATCGTCTTGCCCGCGCCGGGCGGCCCGGACATCAGCACGTTGTGCCCGCCCGCGGCGGCGATCTCAAGCGCCCGCTTGGCGTGTTCCTGCCCTTTGATGTTTGAAAAATCGTAGTCATGTGCTGCGCGCTCTTTCTTGTGCGCGCGGGCCACCGCGTGTTCAGGCATCACCCCTTTTACTACATAATCTATGCATTGGGTGATGTGCGACGCGGGAACAAGCGTGATGCCGGAAATAAGCTCGGCTTCGGTTATGTTTTCCGAGGGCAATACCACGGCTACAAACCCCTTCTTTTTTGCTTCCGCAACTACGGCGAGCGCGCCGCGTATCGGGCGTATGTGGCCGTCAAGCGCAAGCTCGCCCACGAACAGCGTTTTTTTCGGGTCAAATGCAACTTGTTCCGACGCGAGGAGGTAGCTCATCGCGATGGGAAGGTCGTACCCCGATCCTTCTTTTTTGATGTGTGCGGGCGCGAGATTGACGATGATTTTTTGATTGGTTTTTTTTGGCCAGTCAAAGCCGGAATTTTTCAGCGCGGCGTTGACGCGGTCTTTTGACTCATCAACTGACTTGTCGGGAAGGCCGACGATGGTAAAACAGTGGAGGCCGTGCGAAATGTCGGTCTCCACCGTGATGATTGTTGCGTCAATGCCATGAATCGTCGCCGAGAAAACTTTTGCGGGCATAAGGAATGGGGGATTATTTACCGCATGACGTATGTGTCTGCGCTTCAGGGTTCACCTTGAGCCGCTCCACCTCTATCTCTTTGCCGCATTTTTCGCATACGCCGTAGGTTCCTTTCGCCATTTTTTCAAGCGCGGCTTTGATGTTTCTGAGCCGTTCTGCAAACTGGTGTTCCAAAGAGATCTCGGTTTCGTATTCTTCGGCCTCGTCGATGCGCTCCTCGTCGTCGCCCGCGTCCGATCCGAAGTCCGGTTTTTTCACCTGCCACGCCCCCGTGCCCGGTTTTTGCTCGGTCGCGAATAGTTTCAGGTCGCGCTCCATATTCTCTTTTTCGGCGAGCAGGCGGTTCTCAAATTGCGCGAGCTTATCTGTATCCATTGCGCCATTGTACTATTCTCCGTACAAAAAGCAAAGCGGGACGATGTTTCGTCCCGCTTGTGCGTTTTCGTTTATATTCGGAGGAATTATCATTGGGCAAAATTGGTGGTGAGGTTTTTCAAGGCCTCTTTGAAATCGCGCCCGGTGCCGATGGCGTATACGGTGTCTCCGTCCGAAAGCCGTATGTGCACGCGCTGTGTTCCGGTGAAGGTTACCGCGTCAAGCCATGACGTGTTCGGCAGCTCTTCCCCGTTGCTGTTGGCCATCTGCCAAAAGCCCATTTCAAACTCTTTCGCGTCTTTTTCCGTTTCCGCGATCATCGCGGAGTACGGCTCGGCGGCGCACACTTTCTTGTACGCGCCCATTATCAATGCATTGAATTGGACGCACACCGCGGTGATGTAGCGCACGGCATTCTTGTTTTTGGGCACGGCTACGGTGTCGGCCAATGATGCGGTGGAGCCAAAAAGAAAAACGATTGTACACGCGAACAATATTTTCATCGCAATCCCTCCTTGTGAAAGAGCGCGGGAATTCGCTTGAGCGCGAGATTTTCTCCCTTTCAAAGATTTTCAACTTCTTGGAAATCTTTGAAAGGGAGGCGAGACGTTGTTTCGCCCCGCCCCCGCCTTTATTACTTACCCAGGTTTCGGAGAACGTCTATGATCGAGATCATGGGCGATTCATAACAAACCGCCTTGAATCCTTTTCGGACCCCGATGTTTTCTCCCCAGTGTCCGAATTCCTCATGAACGCAAATCCAGAAAATTTCCATGAGCGTGTCCGCTTTCATCCTGAGCTCAATCGCTTTCATCGCGGCCCCCTCCCGCATCTTGTCATCTCTTCCAAACTGAGCGTCGATCATATATCGCGCTCCGGCCTCAAGAAATCCCTTGGAGAGGGTGTAGATTTTTTTCGCGTCATCACTCACCTCCCCCAGCACTGTTTCACCGCGCTTGACCTCGGTGTCCGGCTCGACATAACTTTCGCGGCCAACCCCCGCGAGCTCCATATCCAGCAATTTTCTCCACGACATGGTTTGTTCCCCCTTCCTCTTTGAGTGTTTGTAATGTGCTTATCATCTTTCAACCCATCAAAATTTAAAAAAGCATAAAGCGGGCACTTCATGCATAAAGTGTTTCTGCTCACCGCTTCTTAGGATTGCTCCGTTGCGGGGAAGAATCTCCCCATCGAGGCATGCTGTGCCCCGCGTCCTCCCGTGCGCAGGCGCGCTCGATACGCGTCCACGCGGGGTTCCGTCGCGGCCCTTCAAGAGCCGCGGCTCGGACCCAAGCTAAGCCGTGTTTCCAACGTGCTTCACGCCATCAATCTTCGCGCCATTGTAATACTCTATGTTGTGTTCTGTCAAGCTTAAAAAGTTGACACATTATGTGCGTGTGATATAAAAGTAAAATTGGTTAGCATTCACAATCCGGAGAAAAGGAGGATGCCATGATTAAGCACCAGCTCTTTACCATCAACGAAAAGACAGGTTCCGTGATTTCATTTGCTCGAAAACATTGTTTGATGACAACGCTGTCTCCGGAGGGCAAAAAAAACGTTATCCATTGCGTGGATCCGTTCATCCGGTTTGCCGACGGCGCGTGCATGGTATGGTACACTGAACACTACAGCACCCGCTTCAAGAAAGAAAACCACGGGAAAAGAATGATCGTTCTTTTGGGTGAGATTATTGAGGCGCGCACTTGGGATCACTACCAAGCCCATCCTTCTCGCTGAAAAAACATAAGAGGCATCTCCACAAGGATGCCTCTTATCTTTATGCTTTGTTTTCCCGATTTTCTACTTGCATGGGAGGTTCATGTTCAAGGGGGGTGGTAATTGAAGGCGATTCACTTCTCTCTGTGCCAAACCTGATTTGCACAATCCTTGCCTTCGTAAAATCTTGCAACTGCTCCGGCGTTAGTGTTTTCAAAAATTCAGCCGAAGCAAGTTCGGCATTGTCAAATACTTCCTTGCGGGTCACGGCCCCATCTCGAAATGCTCCCACATCGTCCAAGAGCTTTCTATTTATATATTCAGGCAATTCCACCGCGGCCATACCCTCTCCTTCATTGCGCACCACGTATACAGGGAGCGGTTTTCCCAGGATGTTTTCATACTGTTCTATTTTCCCCCATGTGGGAAGACGACGGGGATTCAATGCCATAATGTCGCCGGTGAATTTAGTCCCGCGCGGGCCCGAGCCGGAATCGCTTATTTCCCCCGCGATGGTAATATCGGCCTCTTCTACGCGCGGAAGTGTCGCGATGTCGTTATCTTTATTGTATAATTCGTTGAATATTTCAAGACCGCTTCTCGGATTAAGCATGAGAGAAGCGTACGCTCGGTGAACGGGGTCGGGGTGGTTTGTCGCAATGGATTGGAGCGCGTCAATCATCTTCCCCATCTTTACAATAGTTTGCGCGTCAAGTTCTTTTATATATCTTGTTTGCACATCATGGCTTATGATGGAGAGATAACGAATGCGCAAGTCGGGATCTTCACTCAGTCGGATATTATCAATCAAGCCAACTACTACGTCTTCGTTGATGTCGGGATCCCGTCCGGGAAAAAGATCAAACATTGACTTGAATATTTCAAGCTTTTATGCTCGCGGCGTATTTTCGTCGAGCAAAAGATCTTCTAATAAATTTACTCCCAAACCGCGCTCGTTGTCATGAGGAGTCATTTCACGAAAAGCCTCGATATTTTTCTTCACTTCGAGCATTTCCTGATGTTTCTGCGTCGAAACGTCTTCAAAAATGGGCTGTTCTTTCATAGTTGTATATGTTATTTTTATGATCATATGTTATCACGGGTAAAAAGATAAAACAAAGCGGATGGTGTTTCCCATCCGCCGTCACTCAAATTCCCTGCCAGGCCCTGAGGTCTCGCCGCTTGTTATATCCTCCCGCCATCGGGAAAGGAATTTCCAAGCGATCCCCTCTTACGTTCGGCCCCTTGAACGTTCTCCGCCCATGTACGGAGAAATCATTTTACATGGCTTCCCGATTCTTCAGCCAACATTGTCTCAACTGCTCTCTCCCTGTAGTCAGAGCAGTTGAGACAGTTTAGGCAATGAAGCCACATGCCCCGTTGACTGAAGTTGTCACAGATAGAGTACGAGCCCGCACGCTGTCGATTATAAATCGAACATTTGCGCAGGTCGGTGATAATTTTATTTCATACTCCATTTTTCACCCCCTTTCATCAGGTTGTATGGCTCGACCGCGGTTAGTAATCATATCTCTTCCTAGCTGTCGTCGCTAGAAAAATCACAGTCTTCATCGCGCCCTCCTTATTATTTGATTGTTTGAAAAGAACTGTTCGGAACCAGCGTTATTGCTAATCCCTTTCAGAAATTGTCAACCAAGTAGCTAAACTAAAACGAATTCTGATTTACTTTTTGGTAATCTCTGAAAGAGAAGCTTTTGACGAGGACAATTTTGCATGATATAATACGAACCTTATGAAAACATATACCTATCGCATCATCATTGAACCGGACGAGCGCAACACGTTTCATGCGTATGTACCTGCGTTGCCCGGATGCCATACCTGGGGGAAAACAATACAAGAAGCAAGAAAAAATGCCAAGGATGCCATTGGTGCGTATGTGCGAGTATTGGTCGCGGATGGAGAAAAAATTCCCGAAGACAAAGGAGTAGAAATCATTGAGATGATCTCGTTCCCTTCTCCGATGAAGCGAAAATCGCTTTCCTATGTCTAAACTTCCCGTTATCAAGGATCGTCAGCTTATCCGAGTTTTAAAGAAGCTCGGATTTTTTGAACATCCGGAACGGGGAACTTCTCATCTTGTGTTCAAACATCCGGACGGCAGAATCACAACGGTTGCGCGCCATCCCGGAAAAGATATGCCGCGCGGCACACTTCGCGCGATTCTCCGCGATATCAATATTTCTATCACAGAGTTCATCCAATTTCTCAAGAAATAAACTTTCAAAGAGCTCCCAGGAAACCATTTCTCCTTCAGAAACCACTTGAGATGTTTGGAGTCGGACTCCGAACACTCCGAACAAAATGATTTCTGAAAGAGAGGCCACGATGTTTTGGTGGCCTCCCCAGTGAGGAAGGGTTATTAGTTGAGGTTTTTTGGGGCGGTATATCGCGCGATGCGAAGCTGTTTCCGCATTTTGCGAATCGCATACACGGAGACATCCGCGCACTCGGCGATGACCGTATCGGGAAGCTTTCCCAAAAAGGGCTTTATCTTCCTTTTGGGGTCGGCCACCTCCTTGAACGCGTAGGCGATGCCGATTTTCCGGAATGCCTGCCCGATGCCGCCGTAGTGGACTATGGCGGAGCGGTACACCGCTTGCTGTTCGCGCGCGAACCGTTCGGGAGACAGCGTTTCCTTTCTGGGCAACTGCGCAAGCGTCTGCGCGGCGCAGTAAAAAGGAGCTTCTGCCCGCACGGCGTTCGCGTGCCAGACGAGAATCGGTGCAAACCGATGTCTGCACCGTCTGTTTGAGCACCGCGTCGTGAAATCATTCGGATCCCGATTGAATCCCTGAATGATCTCCACCGGAGTCATTTTCTTGTTGCATCGTGGGCAGTCCCCTTTCGGAACGTAGCGCTCGCCCCGCAATGCCTGCACCAGCTCCATGCGCAGAGCAAATGCGCGCTGGCGCAACCGGAGCCGTTTTTCAATTCTCTGCTCCAGTTTCTGTTCAACCGACTGTTCAACCCGCATGCCAAGCGACATTCCCATTCTCATGTGCAATCCTCCCATACATTTGAAAGAACTCGGAAGCTTGCTTGATTGCAAGATTGTCTCCCTTTCAGAAACCACTTCCTTGAGCCAAAGCGATTTCTGAATGGGAGGCAAGCAGTGTTTTGCTTGCCTCCAAATTATAGATGATGCGCGCACTAAGTGATCAGCTTAGTGTTTCTTTCGCCGCATCTTAGTGGGTATCCCCACCATTGAGCGACTCTCCCCGTAGGGTTCTCGCTCATCAAGGCATGGGGATGCGTCTCACAAAGAGACGAGTCCCGCCTCCTGCCTTGAGCTCCTTCCTTCGCGTCCGCGCATGAGCTGGCCAGCTCTGCGCGACCCACGAAAGGAATCCCGGTTCGGAGCCAAACCCTTTTTTCTTGTTACTTTTCCTTGTGTGAAGCGGACTGTCCTGCGCCTCTTTCAACAGGGGTCGAGGACAACCCTGTCTACCCGGACAAGCATATACGCGATGCCGTCTTGAGCAATCCAGTGCTCAAGCCGCACCTTCCCTTCGATTCTCCCGCCGCATGCGCCGAATCCTTTCAGAATATTTTCCAGCGCATCAAGCTCGGCGACGCGAAGTTGAACGTCAAGCTCGCGGATGTCCGCGGGAGCCGTACCTACCGCGTAGATCGCCTTGTCCTCATGCCAGGGGTGGTTTTTGATTGTCCACGCTGGCCGCGCGGCAACAGTCGCGCAAGATGCCAGTACAACGCCCGTCAAAACAAAACCAATAAGCCGCATGATGCCTCCTCCTCTCTGTTTAGTTTTCAAACTCGGGATTTCTTCCCTTCAGAAACTTTCAATCCCTTGAAAATCTCTGAAGGGGAGGCAAACGGTGTTTTGCTTGCCTCCTACGATTCCCGGAAATTTCCGGGTATAAAGAACAAGGGGTGTCCGCAACGCTTCGACTGTTTTCAGCGTAAAGTGAGTCGCGGTTTTGGATTCCGGTCGGATCAACTATGGTATTACCAAGTTTCCGCGGGGAAGAGCCAAGGATTTATTTCCAAACCCTATCCCTGATAGCCACGCTTTGTCTGCTATCAATCTTCGGGACCAAAGAGTTCCATCGGACCTATTCTTGAGGCAACGGCTGTTTTAGAGCCGCGACTACCGCGTTCAGGCGAAACGGCATTTTGAATTTCATGCCGTTGATCCGGACTTCCATGGTAGAGGGGTCAAAATCCAATGATTTCACTTCCACCCCGCTTGCCCGCATCGCGCGCCGGACTGCATTCAGGATAGCGGTCGTATTCGTCTCATCACTTCCCGCCGCTTGAGATAAACTCTCCTTTTGCTTCTTTTGCGCGGCGGCGATAACGCTATCCGAATACCCGCCGAGATAGCGCTCCTTATCCCAAAGGCGCATCTCTTCGGCGTAGATATCAATATCCCCGTCACTGAATATCGCGTGCCCGTCGATTTCTATGGAGAAACCGGCGAACGATCGCGGCATCGTATCGGGCAAATCAATGTCATCGTAGATCACTCTGACAATCTTCCCGTTCTCGCATTGCACGTAAACGAAAACGGAGTCGTTATTGATCACGTTTCCAGCGACGAATGCTTTCATGACCGCCTCCTTTATATGGTTGAAGTTTAAAAAGAACCCAGGAAACCATTTTCCCTTCCGCAAACCACTTCTTGAGCTAAAGCGATTTCTGAAAGAGAGGCCACGATGTTTTGGTGGCCTGTCCTGTAAAGATTAAGAAAGAACTATAAAGACGGACGGATGGGTCGTGAGCCCTTATTATTTCTGAGCTACCCGTCATAGCTCTGCTTGTTTGGGGCTCGCTCGAGCGACACCCTTGCCTGTTATGCACTTATAAAGTGCATGCCACCACAAGCGATGGGCATAGGAGAGAGACCTGCTCTCATCTACCGGCATTATATCTCGCCGGCAAAACGTAGTGGTTAATCACGTTACCTGACCTCACGAGGCAGGATTAAGTTTCGTCGCCTTAGACACAAGTTCGGCAGACGATTTCTCAACCGGATCCGGTCGAGATTTGCTGGGGACTTTCGCTCCCAATCCCTGGCGCAGTCAAAGCACGCCTTTCCCGCGGGACCGCAGTAAAATAAATTTTATGAAAGAACTCACCTCACCTTGAATCTCCAAATTGCTTTGGGGACTCAAGAAAGGTGGGGAGGTGATGATATGAATGCGATGTATAAATCCCCGGGCCTTCCTGTTGCCCGCGCTTTTACTACGCGAAAGGACTTTATCGCAACTCCGGTGCCTTGGCCGGAGATTGACGCGCTCTGCTTGGCTTACTTCGCTTTTGGGCGAAGGACCTTGCAGAGGGGGCATCCTTGATGCCTCCCCGTGCACTTGACCATAAGCTCACCTCCTTTCGGGTTATGGGTTTTAGCGGCGGTCTCCATTGCCGTTGCCACTGTGTTTCACGACGGTGGCAAAGGTTTTGAAGAACTTCCGCTTGTTCTGCTGTTCGGCCTCCCACTTGAGAGTGTAGTCAAGCCGGTAGGACTTGACTCCCTCCTGATGGGCGAGCCGTCGGCAGTCGCGGCACACGATCACGCGCTTGCCTTTCGTGGCCCTTTTATCCAGGGACCACATCTCGCGCGGGAGCTCTTTTGCGGCGCACCCCGGCGTGTCGCAGGCGTATGTCACCACCTGCAAAGCGGCTTCCATGACACCCTCCATATCAATCACCTCCCCCCTAAGTTTGAAAGAACGTGGAATCAGCGTTATTTACCGATCCCTTCCAGAGGCCATCGCTAAGTATATGCGATAGTATGGCCTCTGTGGGTCCAATGGACTCTGGAAGAGAGCTAATCCTTTAATTGTCAATTATGTTGCACAGTATACTCCCCTACAAATAATTTGTCAAGAGGTAATGACGCAATTGCACATAAATAAGCAAAATGTCCTTTATTTAAGCTATTTTATCATAATGCTATTTGTTGAAAATATGCAACAATATAAGAAATACATATAAATCAGATACTAAAGTCAGCGCCCATTGACAAAGTTATACATAGGGAGTATACTGTGTGGGCAAAGTAGAGATTTGGAGATTCATTAAAAATCGCATAAAAACAAAGATTCCTCCGCATAAACGGAGGAAAATCAAGGAAGGAGAAGGATAAAAGGAGGGGAAAAAGATGAAAAGAAACAAGCGGAAAAGACACATTTTTCCATTGTTGCTTTACAAAGCGAACTTCCCCTCTTTCTTTTCCGACCCGGAAAGGGGGTACTAGAGTCATGGGAGCGAGCCAGTAAGTTAAGTCCGCAGTGAAAAATTCACGAGCGGAAAGTGTTGTGAGCCGAGGATCGAAAAGGCAGAATAGCCGAAGTAGGTCCTCGGCTTTTTTTATTGATACTTTTCAGCGGCGTCCCATGCAAGATTAAAAAGAGAGCGTAGCGTGTTGGTTATTTCTTGATGATCAATAATAGCCCCAACCAATTTCCCTTTTAATGAAATCAAGGCAACTTTATTTCCGTAAATAAGGATGTCGCTATGAATTGGAAACTGACCTTGCGGCAGAATGCGTATATCATTAAGAGGAGCAATGTCAGAGAATTTCCCGCCTTTTCTTGTGTAGAGCGCGCGCACCTTTATCTTTTTTTGTTGGCGCATAAGAAGCGATTTCCTTAGTTCGTCTTGAGTAAAAACCCCATATAAATCATCCGAGGAATATATTTCTTCAATCTTTTTATCTTTTGTTTTCAAAAAGTCCTCTTGTATTGCAAGCAACCCTTCCTTGCCTTCATAGTATTGCACCTTCGGTTTTTCTTCCGCGTATTCATACATGTTCAAAAGTTCCGGGAGCAGATTTTCAAGCGATAGCGCGCTTGCCTTCAGCCGCTCTTCGCGACGCAGGAGTATGCGTTTGAGTATCGCGGGGTTTTGGGCGGCAAAAAGCGTCGTTTTGTTTTTTTCAAACGTACTCACGAGCCCCATTTTCATGAGCGATTCTATTTCCACGTACGTCGTCGCGCGATTCACGCCCGCTTTCTCGGCAATCTTCGTCGCCGTCGCCGGCCCCAATTCCAAAGAAGCAAAATACACCTTCGCTTCTTTCTCTGATAGTCCAAATCGTTCCAAATCTTTTGAGGTGATCATGTTATGCGCTTGCTCTAAACTTTTGAATGAAATCTTTTGGTTTCAAGATAACGAGTCCTTTCGCCTCTGCAAATCGAACAACGCCTTCCTCCAGGAAATCATTGTCCATGGTAATAAAATGCGAGGCATACTGCAATGCCGAAATCAATATGGGAGCGTCTTTCGGATTGATGATGCGCGCCGCTGTTTTTATCTGTTCTTTTGAAGGGTCGGGAACAATCCGTATCGGAGTGAGTCCGATGAGAAGAAATAGCTTGTTTGCGAGGTCTTGGCGCGCGCGGAGTTTGACGGTTAATACTCTTGTTGTTTCTTCAAACACGTATGCGTTAATATAAAATGTGAAAGCGTTTCCCAGCGTGTTTAGTATATAAAAAGAGCCGCCCGTTGAAGAGAGGACGGCTGTCAGCAGTACGCTGGTATCTAAAAAGACATTACTTTTTTCCATAACGGCTTCGGTAGAGATCTGCCCTTGTCCGCTTTACTTGGGCGCGTATCTGTTTCCAATTTTTTTCATCAACCGTAAAATCAAGCTCTTTCTTAAGAGTTTTTTTGAGAAGCGCCAGTTCGGTTTCAAGAGTGAATATTTTCTCCCGGATAACTGATGTTGCCATTGTGTGTATCATAACAAATCTGCTCGGCACCGGTCAACGGTTGTCAAGGTTCAAGCGAAGCCACATACACTTTGGCTTCTTTTTCCGACAACCCGAACCGTTCTAAATTTTGGTTATCGACGGCGTAACTGTTGCAGCTGTTCCATCAGCTTTTTATGCTCTTCATGCAACGCTTCCCCTTCATCCATAAGTTCCTTGTGCTTGAGGACAACTTCCTGGAATTGCGCCGTATCCGTCTTTCCCATTCTCACGAGCTCTTTTTGCTCCTCAACCAATTGACGACTTTTTTCTTTCCAAGTTATAAGTTTTTTATCCAAGATCTCGGACCTTTCCTTGGTGGTTTCGCGTTTTATTCTATCTCCTTCTCCGGTGTGTTCCGGCGTCTTTCCCGGTGGTTCGGTATCGGGACTCGTGATATCTTCCAGTTTTCCGGGCGGTGGCACTTCCGCGTCTGTAAAAGGCACATTTACCTCCGGGCCTTGCGGGGTTTTTTCAACTTCGTTTTCGCTTTCATCGGGATTCATTTTCGGCCCCTCCGGCATTTTTGGAAAATCTTCAGGACCCATATGTTTTTAGAAACTGAATTGTTTGAACAGTTTTTCTTGCGGAACGATCTTTTTTTGTTTGACTTCTCCCCGAGCTTCCCGGATGTCCGCTAGATTTTCAAAGTACGCAAAAAAACCACGGAAACGACGGTCAAGTTTTTTGAGCCGCAGATACTCCGTCTTTACTATAGAAACCCTTTCTCTTGTTGGTAGGGTGGCAGACATACGGCAAGCATATCACGCGCAAAAACAAAAATCAAACGATTACCCATTTATTGTAATAATCATGCATGAGCGCCGGAATATCACTCAAAGATGCCGAGGTCTTTCATTTTTTGACGGTAGCGTTTCATCACCTCTTTGTTTTTCGGGCGGGGATGATGCAGGGCTATCACGGCGTCGTTTGCGGCAAAATGCGACGCATCTCCGCCTGCGGCGATTTTTTTGGAGAGCCGCGCCATTTGCCACGTTTTGCACGCCCTTTCAACCATGCCGCCGAATGTGCCAGAAAGCGTTTTTTCAATCGCTGTTTTTATGAACACGAGCGCGCCGTTTGCACCGGGAAGATGCGCGCTTGGCGTTGTATGCGCCGCGTCGTCGGGTCCGGATAGAAATTCTTTCATCCATTTGTTTTTGGCGAGAAATTGGCGGAATTCCGTTTCGCCAAAAAAAGGAATCGCTTCCGCAAACATATGGGCGGATGCGATGTTTTTGACGGGAATGTCGGCGTCGGGCGTCGCGAAATAGTTAAAGCACAGCTTGTCTTTCCCAGATCGGACAGAGCGTTCTGTGCGCCTGCCGAATAATTCCGATAATATAAGGGCGCCGGCTCGCGCGGTCCATATTCTCCTTTCTTGCGCGACGCAGAATACATCAACGTCGCTTTTTTTTGTGGCGTTTCCGAAGGCGACGGAGCCGGTAATCGCGGCGGCTTTTATGAAAGGCATTGCTTGCAACAGGAAAAGGACCGCCCGCGCGCCGCGTATTTTACGCGCCGATGTCTTTGCGCGCGTTATGCTTTCCTCAAGAGAGGTCGCGGATCGTTCAAGCAGGCACCATCCGTTTTCCACGGAAACAAATCCCGCGCGCGCGAGCGCGGCAAGAGTTGTTTTTATTTCGGTGATCGAAAGATGTCCTCCGTTATGCGCGCCCAGATACGTGCGGATGCGCGTTGAGTGTAAGGCGCGCAAGGATTCCGCCCACGCGAGCGCAAGGGCGGAAATAATTGCATTACTTTGCGACTGCAGGCGCGGTTTGAGATTGTGTTTTATCAAGGATGGCAAAAATCATTTCTTTTGAAGTCGCGACGACGAAGTATTTGTCCGAGAGCGCCCAGTCAAGCGATACGTCCGGTTGGGGCATGTTGAGATAGCGCTTGGTGAAATCAAGATAGGTGTTGGAAGAAAACGCAACCGTCGCCGGCTTCACGTACGCTTTTTGGATGTACAGCCCGGCGAGGTCGTCAAGCGCGCTGGCTTCCCATGCAAGCGCCGCGGTTTTCACTTCGTCTTTATGCGAGGTCGCGGCGGCCAATCCATAGCGGAATGCACTTCCATTTTTGTATCCGATGAATTCGGACTGCGAGAAGGATTGCGCGAGTGATTGCGGGACGGTAAAGCCGATCAGCTGGCCGATTTCAGAAAGAGAAAGGTATTTCTTTTCCGTCGCGGAAGAAATCCTTACCAAATATCTAAGTGTCGCTTTTTGCGCGGTGATTTTTGTGTTTTCGGCCTGCAGTTTCGCCAACAGCGTGGTCTTATCCATCGTGGCAATTTCTATGGTGACCGTCTGGTCAAGCGAAAGGACGGCTTGAGGTATTGTAGGCTCGGTCACGACAGGCGTCGGCTCAGGTTGCGCCTCCGGAGCCGGCTGCGGTGGCACGACCACCGCGGGAGTAGAAGTGGCCTCGGCGGGCGTGGATGTGGAAGTGGGTTCCGTCACGACAGGCGTCGGCTCAGGTTGCGGCTCCGGAGCCGGCTGTGGCTCGGGCGTTGGTTTAACCATCACAGGCGTCGGCTCCGGAGCCGGCTCGGGGGCGATAACGGCCGCAGGAGCCGGCGGAGGGGTCTTCATGAAAATCCACCAATAGCCGAACCCTCCTCCCGCCAAAAGAAGAAGTAAGATGGCAAGAAGCGTTATCGTGGTTGTGTTGAATGCCTTGCGTTTTGTGGGTATGTAAATTTGAAATTGCTGTTTCTCTTCATCGGGGGTCTTCATGTCGGACTTCGGGAATGAGAATGGCTGGTCGCGCTCAAGAGGCGGCATTCCCGGGACAACCGGCTCGCGGTACACATCCGATCCGTTCGGCTTGGCAGTTGCGGGCGGAGCGGGCGGCGGAGGGATGTATTCGGCAAACGGTTTTTTCACCGCTTCTTCTTTCGCGGCTGTGGCAGGGTCGGTTTTTGCTTGCGCGACATCTCCCTCCATGGTGTGAGTGAGAAATCTGCGGCTGTCCCCTGTTACAGGAAGCTCTCCCGGTGCGCCAGGACCGGTGTTTTTTGCTCCCGCCTCACCTTGTTTTTCGTCTTGCATATCCAGTATATCAACTTCCAGAACCCAACGCCTTCCGGCGAGACCCTGCGAAGCGTACATTAAAAAGTTTGTGACCTTGTATTGTTTTCATGTGGATGTCTATGGCGTTGGGCGGCATGCATGTGTTCTTCTCTATTACTGCAGTCAGTAGCGGTAAACGGACATACTGCTCTCTGCTTTTGATATGCTTTGCATTGTATGAAGAGAAGAACACGCTGGAAGTTGTATTACTAGGCATGCGTTATGAGAAATTAATGGTGCTTTTATTATATCTCTTTTAATAAAAAAGAAGAAGTCCCAAGCAGTTGCAAGGGACTTCACATTTTGGTGGACCTAATCGGTCCTATGATTTGGAGCGATGTTTAGCTCCGTGTAAAAGTGCATGAGGCGCGCTTGGTATTTTGAGAATTAAACTACATTGCTCGCCTCTGTGTATAAGTATAGCGCCCCCATAGCGCGCGTCAAACGCAAGCTGTGGATAACTCCTCCTTCGCACTTACTCCTTTAGCGATCGCAAAAGGAATTCAAATACCTTTTTTTGATAGCCGGCAACGGCGGGATTTTCAATGACGAATGCGATTTTTTTCGTGAAGTCAACGAATGCAATGGTATTGTTGTAAATGAATTGGCTTATGCCGAACTCCATTACATCAAAGTCCGCAGGGATTATTTTAGAAACGCATTCAATACGATTTTTGAACGGTCTGTTACGCAATCCAGCGTTTGTGATGACGAACCGTTCAATCTGTTTCTTATTGATAGCTGCTCGGTACGCATCAGAAACGTACCGATCAATGCTCAGAGATGGCGCATACCCGTCGTACCGATAAAAAGTACTGCCTTTCGGCAATGATGCCAACTCCTCCCACACTTTTGCTATATCTTTGCCGCGATAGACCCGTATGCCCATATCATCCGTATCGGGCTTCTCGCGTTCCGCGCATTTCTGAAAATGCGCAGTGAACGTCTTCCGGCTTGTCCTGTAAACGTCCAGCATTCTCTTGGCACCAGTAACGTGATACATAACTCGTCGTTTTTGCTTACGGGATGCGATAAGATTTTTCTCCATGAGACCGACCAAAAGACGGTATACTGCCGGGCGGGTCAGACCGGAAAATCGCGCAATGGCGCTTACATTCAAATCGCCATGCGCGTCCATGGCAAGCCATACCTTCGCTTCGCGCAGGGTAAGACCTGCAACGGTTAGTATTTGAGGAGTCAGTTGCTGTATGTCCATATGTACCAAATAATTACACATTTATATTTTTTCTGCAAGCTTTCCAGAGAGATAGTAGGGTTAAGGGGAGATCTTTGAAAATTAACCATACAACGAATAAGGAGGCTTACTATGTCTAATGAATCAGCGAAGAAATCGGACCTTTCCATTACTTCCCTTGCTGAATCTCTCGTCAAAGCACACTTCCTTGACGGGGTAAACAAAAGAATCACCGATAAACTATTCCCTGTTCCTGACAGGATAGGGAACGACTATATGGTGTATGGCTTCAGAGGAAGCTTTCTTTTTGAAGAAGTAATCAGGCAAATACGGGCGGAGGGGCATGAACCAGCCAACTCTCATGAGTTAGCACTTTGGAGGGACTGGGATAGGTCAGGTATCGTTGTAGCGCTAGGATCTATTGTATATATAGACGAAGAACACGAAGGATATACATATGGGAAGACAGATAAAGGAGCTGTTTGCTATGTCTTCAACCAATATATCCATGATGTTCCTCATGCTTTGATGCTCATAAGTGAACACGACGATGCCGCCCGCAATGACCAGTATCTTAGTATCACATCGTTGAGAGAACCTCTTACTGACTACTGCCGCTTCCTCGCCGTTCGCAAGCCCTCCGGTCTTTGATTCTTTGGGGATGTATATTGAGCCCTTGCCATATTTATGGCAAGGGCTTTTTTTATTTTTTCTGGTCTTTTTGCGCTTCTTTCGCGGAAAGATTGAGGCGGCCCTGAGAATCGATTTCCATAAGTTTGACGGGGATGATGTCGCCCATCTTGACCACGTCATGAGGATTTTTGATGAACGCATCCGAGAGCTGTGAGACGTGCACCAGCCCTTCCGTGCCGGGAAAAATTTCCACGAACGCCCCGAAATCCATGATGCGTTTCACCTTTCCTTGGAATATTTCTCCGACCACCGCCTCGCGGGTGATGTTTTTTATCCATGCGACCGCTTTTTCCGCCGACTCTTGGCTGGTGGAGGTGATGAACACGGAACCGTCGTCTTCAATATCAATAGCGACGCCGGTCTCATCAATGATCTCGTTGATCATCTTGCCGCCAGGGCCGATGACGTCTTTTATCTTATCGGGATTGATCTGCAGGGTGATAATACGCGGAGCGTATTGGGACAGCTCTTTGCGCGGCTCGGCGAGTGCCCCCCGCATCACTTCAAGAATCTCAAGGCGCGCTTTGCGCGCCTGTGCAAGCGCTTCCGCAAGCACCTGTACGGCCACGCCGTCCACTTTCACATCCATCTGGATCGCAGTGACGCCGTCTTTCGTGCCCGCCACCTTAAAATCCATGTCCCCGTGATGGTCTTCCGGGCCCTGGATGTCGGTGAGAATGGTATATTTTCCGCTTGCGTCGGACATGAGCCCCATCGCGATGCCTGCGGCGGGCGCTTTCATCGGTATGCCGCCGTCCATCATGGCAAGCGTCGCGGCGCACACGGACGCCATGGAAGACGAACCGTTTGAAGAAAGCGTTTCGGATACCACTCGGATAGTGTAGGGAAATTCTTTTTGTTCCGGTATTAGATGTTCCAGCGCGCGCTCCGCAAGCGCGCCGTGGCCGATATCTCTGCGCGAAGGGCCGCGGAGTGATTTCACCTCGCCCACCGAAAACGGAGGGAAATTGTAATGATGCATGAAGCGCTTGAATCCCTTTTTCTCCATCGTGTCTATCCATTGTTGGTCGCCCGGCGCGCCGAGCGTGAGAATGGAAAGCACCTGTGTTTCGCCGCGGATGAATATGCCCGAACCGTGCGTGCGTGGGAGGAACGTCACGTACGACGCGAGCTCGCGCAACTCGTCCGGCTTTCTGCCGTCAGGCCGCCTGTTGTTATGGATCGCGTTTTCATGCACGATGCGGTTTATCTCTTCTTCGAATATGCGCTCGGCCTGTTTTGCTTTTTCGGGATGTTCCGGGTGAAGCCCGTTTATGTGCAAGGCAAGCTCCTTTTTCAGATTATTTAGGTTTTCCATGCGCTCGCTCTTTGAAGCGCCTTCGAATAATGCCCGGTCAAGGCGCGTCCCCAAAAATGATTTTACCTGTCCCTCAAGCACTGCGTCTGTTTCCTGGAATTTCAGTTCCGCCTTTTTGATACCGATGGCTTTTACGATTTTATGTTGAAGCGCGACTATCTGCGCAATATAAGATTGTGCGAATGCAAGTGTTTCCACAACTTCATCTTCGGGAATTTGCGCGCCGTCGCCTTCTATCATGTTTATTGTGTCCGCGCCGCCCGCCACTACGAAGTCCATGGTGGAGCGGGTTCTTTCGTCGTAAGAAGGGTTCAGCACGAGTGTGCCGTCCACTTTTCCGACGCGCACCGCGCCGATGGGGCCTTTCCACGGGATGTCGGACATGGCCAGCGCGCATGATGCCGCAATGACGGATACCGTGTCGGGATCGTTTTCCTGGTCGATGGAAAGCACCGTCGTGACTATCTGCACTTCGTTGCGCATCGCGTGATCAAACAAGGGGCGCAGTGCGCGGTCAATAAGGCGTGCGGTGAGAATGCCTTCGTCGGACGCTCTTCGTTCGCGCTTGATGAAGCGCGAACCCATGATCTTCCCTGCCGCATAAAACCGCTCTTCGTAGTCCACCATGAGTGGAAAGTAATCAATGACGTCGTTGGCCCGCGCGCTCATGACCGCGGTGGCAAGGACGATCGTTTCTCCCAAAGACACGAACACCGCGCCGTTTGCCTGGCCGGCAAGGATATTTTTTCTTATCGTGAGCGTTTTTGAACCCAACTGCAATGAGAATTCTTTTGTCTCCATGTATGTATGAAGCGGAGAAGGCGAGACCCGAAATCCAAAGCCATAAAGCAATACTTGTTTTTGCGCTATGGTTTTGTATTTTGAGCCGTGACCCCCCGTTTTTATTAATTACCTTTTTAACAGATACTTTTCCTGGTCGGCACACAGGTCGATGAAGTCATCCGCCGCCTCGCGTAATTTTGCCGATGCACTGCGCGAAAACGCGGTTACTTCCGCCTGCTTGCCCATGCTTTTGAGTTGTTCTATAAGCGGGACATAATCGCCGTCGCCGGAACAGAGCACTACCGCATCCACGGACGGCGCGATGCGCATGGCATCCACCGCGATGCCGACATCCCAGTCGGCTTTTTTGGCGCCTCCGTAAAATATCTGCAGATCTTTTTCGCGTGTTTCAATGCCAAGCTTGGTGAGCGCGTCGAAAAACCCCTTTTCCTCCCCCGATTCGGTGCGGATGACGTATGCGATGGCGCGCACCAACTGCCTTCCGGCAAGCGCGGCTTTCACTACTTCTTTGAAATTCACGCGCGCATGGTACAAGTGTTTCGCGGAGTAGTAGAGGTTCTGCACGTCCATAAACACCGCCACGCGCTGATTCTTCTGTTTAATAACAGGCATGCCAATGTGATTTAAGATTTACGAGCCCAATGCGAAGTAAATCTTACTTTCACATTGAGCACCCCGCCCTTATTTTGCTTCCGAGCAACCCTGTGATGCGCGAGGAGCGGATAGCTCCACTCCGCTTTAGGGCGAAGCGCTTCGCCCCGTGAGGGATATGCCTATCCGGCATGCGCACTTCGCTGGCTACTCCGTTGGCAAAATAAGGGCGGGGTAAGGTTTTGTTTCCAAAATAACTTCGCGGCTTGCGCCTCGTTATTTTGGTCAAAGCCCTTACTTTCTTAACCCGAGTTTTTTTACCACCGCGCTGTAGCGTTTTTTGTCGGTCTGGCCGAGATAATCCAAAAGGCGTTTTCGCCGGGAGACCATTTTGAGAAGTCCCCGGCGGGAGTGATTGTCTTTTTTATGCTTTTTGAGATGATCGGTCAGTCGCGCGATTTCCTCGGAAAAAAGAGCGACTTGCACCTCGGGAGAGCCGGTATCCGTGTCGTGGGTCCGAATATCCTTAATGATCTTTGTTTTCTCTTTTGCGGGAATCATACCCAGTAGTAGAACTTTGACAGTATAGCATCGCGCTCTTGCTATTACTAAAAGTTCATTCGTTTAATTATTCTTTGTATTACATGCGCCGGTAGATGCGGTCGCCTGTGGCGACCAGTCAAAGTTTCACTACTGGGCATATTTGCCTAATATATCATAGATGGCAAAAATACGCAACCACCATCAATAAGGACCTAAAAAGCTAACAGCGGAACCTTTTTGGTTCCGCTGTTATAATACCTTAGATCGTTTTGCCAACACGCCAACCGCCGCGTGAAGCACAAGGCAGTTGATCGGATACGCAAGGTCTTGAAACTGACCTTGCCACCTCAACAAAACGACAGCAATACTCAAAATGTACGCACTGCTCCATATGAACCAAGGAAGAGCTTTCTCGTTTTTGGGATTTTTCCGCACGCCTCGCATGGTTGGCACAAACGAAACCAAAATAGAGCCCTGCATTATCAGGTTTGCGTACGTGGCGGATTGATACCACCACCACGCGCACCCGGACAAGAACCCTATTCCAAGAGCGAAAACATCCCAAATATTCAACCGAGAGAGTTTTCCTTTTGCAATCGCAAAAAGAAATGTGAGCAAGCAAGCAATGGAACTTGCAAGCGGGAGTATGCTTTTTACCCAATTCCCGCTCATCACTTTGTAACTCCCAAAGTTAAGAAACGTAAGAAATGCCCACAACGTCCATGTTGCTGTATTTGGCCTGGATGTTCCTTGAATCATCTGCTTGTTGTAAAGAGCAAAAGCTGTAACATGCATTACCCCGGCCGTTATGCCGAGGATGAGATCCACAGACATAACTGTCTCCTTGTGCGGCTTGCCGAGCCGTGCGGGTCAGCATCACAGCTTGACACTAGCTATATAGCATATGCATATGTTCTCGTCAAGACCCGCCACGTCGTAAAAAATTGTATACTATAAATAGGGAGAAAAGCGCGCATTTGGCCTAGCAGTCCTGTCTCGTCCGGGAACATCCCGCAGGCGCGCCAGCTTGGTGCCCCGCCGTGCGGGGCTGGCGCACCGAGGGCGAAGAACATTTCATCGCTGGAACGAAATGATTCTGTTTCCAAGGACGAGACAGGACTGCCAGGCCCATGACTCACTGTGAAACGAGTATATCCGAGACCCGTATGAAAGGTCACATCAACGATTTTTTGGAATATCTGGAAATTGAGAAGAACCGGTCGGCAAAAACGCTGGAAAACTACCGCCGGTATATTCTTGCATTTGTTTCTTTTGCCGGGATTGCCGATCCGTCGGACATCACCGCCCAGAAAGTGCGGAGCTTCCATGTGCACCTGAACCGGATTGGCTTGAAGAAAAACACGCAAGCGTATTATTTGGTTGCGCTCCGCTCGTTTCTGAAGTTTTTGGCAAAACGCGACATAAAAAGTTTTTCCGCTGACAAAGTGGAGCTGGGAAGGATGCCGGAGCGCGAGCTGGCGTTTTTGGATCTCCAGGAAGTAATGCGCCTGCTTGCGGCGCCCGAGGGGGACGACATTGCGGCGTTGCGCGACCGCGCGATTCTAGAGACGCTTTTTTCCACGGGCTTGCGGGTGTCGGAACTCACGGGGCTTAACAGAGAAAACGTCAATATCGAGCGCGGTGAATTCGCGGTGCGCGGCAAGGGGAGCAAATTGCGGGTGGTGTTTCTGTCTCCGGAGGCGAAAGAAACGTTGGGCGCGTATCTTGCAAAAAGGACCGATGTGCACGACGCGCTCTTTGTGAGGTATCGCGCGAAGCAGGAGCAGGCGGCGGAGCTTCGCCTGACGC
The DNA here is from genome assembly GCA_016200965.1 of Candidatus Azambacteria bacterium. Lineage (GTDB taxonomy): Bacteria > Patescibacteriota > Minisyncoccia > GWC2-36-17 > WO2-46-25 > JACQDT01. The sequence goes on from JACQDT010000042.1 coordinate 25,419, forward strand.
CGCGTTCGGTCCAGCGGATCATAAAAAAATATGCGGTTAAGGCGGGTATCGTGAAAAAAGTGACGCCGCATCAATTGCGTCATTGTCTTCATCCCGATACGCTTATTTTTTTGCCACAGGGCATAACTAACGCAAAAAGTTTATATACGACAAAAACAAAAATTACCTCTTTTGATTTTAAGGCATTGCGCTTTGCTTCTGGCAAGATTATCAATAAGACAAAACATCAGGCGAAAGGGATGCTTTCTCTTCTGGCTGACGGCTATGAACTGACCTGTTCTTCTCAACACCGTCTCTTTACCATCGGCACTGACGGGATCGAGGAAGTTTTTGCCGGAGATCTCAAAATTGGAGATTATATTGCCGGAGTCAAGCACGTGAGAGTTGATGGCCATGCCAAAACCGCGCACCCATTTTTAAGCGTAAAAATGTGGCGATATCTTGGATATGTTATCGGTGATGGAACGGTCAGCGAACGGAGAAGAGGGATTATTATTACTGACAAAAACAGAAGGAGGATAGCATTTTATTACGATCTCCTCGTTTCAATAGGACATAAACCCATTATGCATCAGAAACCTGGTTCCGCGAGCTATACCTTGCATTTTTATTCCAAGAAAATGGTGAGCTTTTTAAGAAGCATCGGATGTACCACCATCGGAAACAAAAAACGGGTACCCCCGCTCATTTTTAAGGCAAGCAAAAATGAAGTACGGGCGTTCCTCGCCGGTTTTTATGATGCTGAAGGGAACGAAGGAACGGGTGGTGTAAGAATATTCTCTTCAAGCAAAATGCTACTTTTGGAAGTTCAGGCTCTGTTTTTGTTGCTTGGCATAGATATTCGTTTATACGAAAGAAACCGTCGGGTCCGCTTGCCGGATAAGAAGATGACGCAACACACCATGTATTCTTTACAAATTTTGCGTTTGCCGGACCAACTGTCCTTTCTGCAAAAGATTCCGACATTCAAAAATGTTTTATCATCACTTAGAAAGAATGCCAACAGCGATAAATTGCCGGTCAGATCTCTCTTGCGAAAAATATACTTTGGGCTGGGCGGCGGGCATTGGAAACAATTCGCGCAGTGGCTCAAAGCGGATAACCATATTGATATCTATCGGTATATTGGAGCAACAACAAAGATAGTTCTCACGAAAGAAACAGCATTGAAAATAATCGCGCTTTTAAGAAAAATAAACTGCCAGGATCCGCGCCTCTCTGTTTTAGAAAATTTGGCAAATGATAAACATGTTAAATGGTTAAGGGTAAAAAAGATAAAAAAGATTGACTACAACGAAGCTATGTACGATTTTGCCGTTTCTCCCCACCAAACGCTTGTGACGAATGGTATTATTTCTCACAATTCATTTGCCACCGATCTTTTACAAAACGGCGCGGACATCAGGTCGGTGCAGGCGATGCTCGGCCATTCAAGCATTGCCACGACCCAGATATACACCCATTACACCGACAAACACCTCAGGGAGATCCATAAAAAGTTCCACGGACAAAAACCTAGTTCTTCAAATTAAACCGTTTCGCGATTTTTTCGTATCCTTCAATATCGAACATAATAACCTGGCTTTCCGCCGCCCGTTCGTCAATGTTAAACGCCGCGCGTATGTTTCCAACGACAAAAAGAATCGCCGTTGCGGAAACGTATATCCACGCGCATAGGATGACGACCGAAGCGACTGTATAGGTATTGCGCTTCAGCATTTCTATCCAGCTGATTTTTTTCAATTGTTCAAGCGAGGCGTTCATAACGCGGCATCTTTAAAATAAATTACTCCGGCCAAAGTTGCTTTTGTCGGGCCATCAAGTCCGTTTGGAAAAGAAAAAGACAGATTTTTCACCTCAATGAAATACGGCGCGCTTTCGAATTCTTTCAAAAGCGCCCGCACTGTTTTCAGAGAGCCGGTTGCTTCCATGGAAAAAGAAAGTTCTCTTTGCGATGATTCGTTGAGCGTCGGAACGGGATCGTAATGAGTGACCGCCTCATTGAAGGTCCGCGCCGCCGCGCTTGCGATATAATTTGCCACAACGGGAAAATTGTCTATCGGGGGGATCGCGGATTCAAGCGTTTCGACGTGGGGGCTCACGCGCGCGTAGTCGGTCCGCAAGCGGTCAAAAAACTCGTATTTTTTGCTGAAGGCGGTAAACTCGTTGCGTGCCTGCTCTATTTCATGCGTGACGTCCGTTATTTTTCCCGCAAGGTACAGGACAATAAAAACGCTCGCAATGGAAATCCCGAGCAATTTTAAGATGAGCGCGATCCAATGGCGGGCAGAGTATGAAAAATATTTCTTCATAATTCTTTCTTTAAGGTGAGAACGACATTCGTGCTTATTTGTTCCCGCTGAGTGACGCTCAAAAATGGCATTTCTACTTTTTCGTAGGCGCCGCTTGTTTCCAGCGCTTTTTTAAATGCGATTGCTTCATCTCTCGTGGCCGCGCTGAACTGGACGACTATCGTTCCTTCCGCGCGGCGCGTGCCAATGCTCGCGACCGCGATGTTTTTATAGGTGAGCGACGGGAGCATGCGGTCAAATACCGCCGACCAGCGAGGCATTTTCGCTTCGATCGCGGTAAGTTGTCCGACGGTCGCATTGAATTTTCCCGCGGTTTGCTCAAGCTCGGCTACCGGCGCCCAGGCCGCCTGCGCGCTCCCTTTATTGGCAATTTGTACATTGAGATTTTTTTGCACTCTCATGAGAAAAAAGAGCGTGACGCCAAAGAGCACCACCAGGAGAAACGCGGTTGCATTTATGATGTCGGACCATAGCGACGCGTACGCGCGGAAACGGCGTGCGCGGTATGCTTCCTCGGTGCCGACGGGCATTAAGCTTACAAGCGCGTCTTCTTCTCTCGGGATGAGTCCGCGCATTGCCGATCCGAACGCGGCGACATGGGAATCGGTCAGTTCCACCGAATGCACAAGGCGCGGATGTTCAAGAGAAAGCCCGAGCTCTTTTGAAAGGTAGGAAGAAATTTCTTCTTTTTGGGCGAAATAGGAAAGAACTACTATCGCAGAGAGAGCGGTTTCCGGATATTCAACCTGGAAAAAATTAAGCACTTTGAAGGCCTCATCTTTCACGAACGTTTTGAACTCCTCGATAGTATGGAGCGCGGCAGGCATCGCCACAAAACGGCTGAATTGGAACTCTCCCTGAGCCGCGGCCGAGAATTCTATCCCTTCGTCAAGCATGCGTATGATGAGTCCCGCTTTGTCTTTGAAATTACCGAGCGCGCGCGCGACGGAAATCTGGGGAATTTCAAATGCAAGCGGTTCAAGCCCGGCTTGTTCGCATACCTCGGTGTACTCGTTGATATTTTTTTTCAGGGCAAAGGTCACGAGCGCGTTTTGGTACAGCGGACTATGGGAAACGGCCGGCTGCCAGTCGTAGTATATGTCTTCGGGAGAAACGGGAAAGAGCGTTTTTGAACCGAAATTAAGCATGAGCGATTCCCCTATCTGCTCCGGCCTCATGGGAGGAAATTTCATGATGTCGGTGAATACGAACGCGGAGGGAAGCGCGAGGATGATGTATTTTGATTTGAATACGTCTTTGTTTTGCTGTACGAAATTTTTTATGGCGGCGGTGAGCCCCGCTTTATTTTTCACCATCCCCTGCGAGATGGAGTCCGGAGGAAGCGCCGCGCTTTTTTTGCTTACGCGTATGCCGCCTTTTTTGTCGCGTTCGCACAGCACCGCAAGCATATATCCTTGGGTGATTTCCACGCCGACTATTTTTTCAACCGGCCTGAATAATTGGGCAAGGTCCATATTACAATTCTTTCCACGATACCTGACTTATTTTACCATTAGTTGCGTCTACGCTCAAAATCGCCTCTATTTTTCTTGTTCTGCTCCCGAGCGTGCCGGTGGCGATAAGACAATCCTGCCCTGAAGAAATCGTTTGCGAGCACGTTGACGCCGTGTCTTTTTCCACCACCACTTTCGTGCATACGGTCGTGCCGTTGAGCGAACATCCCGCGGGGATGAAATAGCCGGTATTGGTGAAGGCCTTGCTTCGCGCCACGCGGAGCATCGCGTCTTTTATTCCCGACTGTGCCCCGGTAAACGCGTCGCGTGAGTCGCCTTGCGCCTGCGACATGAACCCTTCAAAAAGGCCGGAGGAAACCATGGAAAGCCCCACGGCGAGTAAAATAAGAATGACGGCGAGTACCGTTCCAAGCAGGGCGGCACCCTGCTCTTGATTCAACAAGACGCTCCCCCGACCCTTCGGTCCGTCAACCCGCTCCGACCGCTCCAGCGGCGGTCTGCGCTTATTCTCGCGACGGCGAGGTTTTGGGTTGGCTTCGCCATTGTACCCAAAACCGCCAAGCTCGCCTGCTCGAAAGGTTTCCCGATCGAAGGGTCGGGGGAGCGTTTCACTCATCTCGTTTATACAAACCTCCCCGCGCTGTTTTCTATTGCTGAGCCGTGACAGAGATTTTGCAGGAGCGGCCGCCGCAACCATCATCGTGGGTTCCCGTGGGATCCCGCGAAGCGGGACCGGAAGCAGGGAGATGTGGTCGGCGGTTCCGTCTCGCTTTGGCGGGACGGAAAGCGACTTCAAAATCTTCACGGCGAAGCCTAGTAAACGGCGTGGGGAGGAGAAGTTATTTATTTTTAAGCGTCGCGGTGGACGTTGCGCTTTGGACATACGTGAATTGGTTATTCGTTGCATTGTATGCTACGGTCATGCCGAATTGCGTTGACGTGGCTTGCACGGACGTGTTTGAGACGGCGGTGTTTTGGAGCGTTTTGAAATTCAAGTACGTGACGTTCACTTTGTCGGTGGTGAGATTTTGCACCGGATCCGCCCCCACCTGCTTTTGGAGTACGGCGCTGGAAAGAGAATACTGCACAGCTAGTCCCCCCGAGACCACCGTAAGCGCGCTTGCCGATGACCCCACCGCAGGCGAGGTGATTGACGTTGCGCTTTGCACGGTGCGCGCGATGTCTTCCATGGCGAAGCGCAGATTCTGCTGGACCTCCGACTCCACTTTTGAGCGCGTCCAGCCGAGGTTGGCGTGAAACAGGACCCCCACGAAAATGGCGGCGATGACCGAAAAAATGCCCACATAAATGATGAGTTCAACGAGCGAGAATCCTTGAGGGGAGAATTTAGAATTGAGCGAGTAGCGAGTAGAGTTCGGTGAAGAATTTTGAATGAATACATTAAGCATACGCAAAACTTCATCTAAAAGACCTTCTGCTTTGCTAAAATCTATGTTTTTAAACCTTGGCAAATCTTTACAAATATCAATTAAAGCTTCTACTTCCGCGCCTGACCCAAATGCGATGGAAAAAAATTGTCTTCTTTCCTTATCTCCTCTTCGTCTGTAGCCCTCAGCAATATTTAAAGGTATAGAAATGGCCGCACGATGAAACTGAGATATAATCCCAAATTTTTCGTTTGGCGGAAAATGCTCGGTAAGAGAATAAATTTCTATTACTAATTGTTTGGATTTCTGCCACACAATCAGGTCTTTATATGTTTGGGTTTTCACTATTTATTTTTCTACTCCCTACTCGCTACATTCTATGTTCTTTCCTTTAAAGGTTATAAGTAGTGTCCGATCTCCGCTCTATGGCGAGAACGAATATTTTTTTCTCGGCGGTCCGGTATATGATCCGTAATTTCCCTTTTCTTACCCGGAACACATCCTTTCTCCCCTTTAATTTTTTTATATCAAGACCATGGAGGGTGTCGGCGGCGAGCTGTGTCAAAATGTGTTTCATTCTTTCTTTTTCCTCGCGGTTCAGTTTTCTGAGCGCTTTTTCTATCGTATCCATGCTACAGGCGCGCGAGAATTTCTTTCATGTCCACGCCGCCTTTTTTGATTTTGGTGAAGTCAGCAACCTCTTCCCACTCCCCGCTTCCTTCATTAAGCGGGGTGATTTTAAATACGGGCGTCGTTTTCCGTATCACGATGAAGGACTTGCCGCGCCGCGCCGCGTCAATGTATTGCTGGGTGTGTTCTCTTAATTCCTTGAGGCCGATGATGGTTTCCATGCGTTATAAGTTAATCTTTACTATATCTTAAGTTTAACTTATTTATCTGTATTGGCAACTATCAGATGGTACCCTAAGGGCTCCAGTTCACGATGACGCCGGTTACCGCGGGAGTGTTTGCGCCGGTACCGGAACAAGTGGCATTTGAGCATAAAATGACTTTATAGCGGAAGTACTGCTTATTTTGGACGGTTGCGCAGGCAAGGTCTATTTCCGCCGGAGTATCGACATTTGGTTCATAGAACGTGCTTGCCGTGCAGTCGGGGCCAAGATAGTCGCTCCCCGTGGCGTCCCATGCGCCGCTTGAGCAGGTGGGAGCATTCGTTGCGCCGTTGGAACAATTTGAGGTTGCAAGCTGGAGGCGCACGTTCCCGCCGTTTTCCGACCCATTCCACAATAGAGAGTTGTACGCTGCGCCGTTGGAGATGCTGGTGTCGTATGTGGTGGATTCAATGTAGCCGCTTACGGGATATCCCGACGCGATGGTGGCTTTCGCGTAGCGCGTCTCGTAGTAGACGAAGTTTGTGGTGGAGCCGGCATTGGTGAGGCGGAAGCAGTAGGTCGCGCCAGCGGTGGCGTTTGTAGTCGCCTGTACACCGTATTCAATTTCGGTGAATTGCTCGGAGGTAACGGTGAGGGCAGAGGTTTGGTTGTCGTTTTCTTTCATTACGCCCGGAGTAAAGGTGGCGTTTGCGTCGGGCAGGCAGTCGCTTGTTGGAGAACAGCCGGAGGCGTTGGTGGTTGCCTCGTTGTTGGCAAAGTTGCCAGATAGCGGCATATCCCAATGCTCGCCGGAGGAGGCGGTGGCGGGTACGGCGGCGTAGGTGCTTGCGGCGCAGGTTCCTGAAAGCGGTGCTACCTCCAGTCGGAATTGCGGTCCTGTTCCGCGCGTCCATCCTTCGTTGGAAATTTCAAATCGTAGGCGTTTCAGGGTTGTTTTCGGAAAGCCGGTGTATGTGGTGTCTTCCACGAAGGGCCATGTGGCGGTTGTTTCCGAACCGTTGTCATTTCTCCAACGGTAATGAATTTGTTCGTACTGCGGAGTGAATAAGCCGTACAGCCAATGCAAAATACCCGCAAACACCTCTTTCGTGGCGGCGGTTGCGGGCGCGCCGGCCGCCGCGGTCTGCCCCGCGGCATTATGCAATTTAAAACTTGCCGAGGTGGAGGATCCGGTAACGCTTTCAATGTCGGAGGCGTGCAGTTCAAAAGTGGCCGACGTGGATTCAAACGCGTATGCGGGGCGAACAAGAAGCCCCGTCACAGCGAGCGGGGCGTATGCGGCGGTTATGGAAAGAAACAAAAGGAGTATTTTAATACGGCGCATGCCAAAAATTAGTTAGCGCGCTTTTTTGGACGCTTCAATGTTTTTCACCGTGCTGGAATTTTGGTCGAGCTTTTCCCAAAAAAGCACCGCGCGGCGTTCAATAAACATCGTGTGGTCGCTCGTGAAGGTGTCATCGCTTCCGCGCCTGATGAGGTTGTATACTTTCTGCGGAACGACGGGCTGTATTTGGAAATTGGTGCTTGTGGCGGCGGTTGCTCCCCCTTGCGGCTGGGCGGATTCATACACCTCAAAATAGTGCGCATCTTCAAGCGTGAGCGTTTCGTCCGACACCGACAACAGATGTCCGAAGTATGTCTGGCCGTCGTTTACATGCACGGCATACCAGCTTTGCGAAGAAAAAATGCGGATGCCGCCGCCCGGCTTTTGTTCGCGTAATACGATTGTGGCTGTTCCGGCGGCGGCGATAAGAAGGACGACAACAGCAAGTTTTTTTCCGAGGGTCATATTTACCCTGTTAAATACGATTTGAGCCTATTTTTGATAAACATTTTCCCATGATAAGTTTTCAGATATTTTTCTCTATGTGTGGCATCTTGCTGGTTCAAACACGCTTCATAATAAACTAACTTAAGCGGTCTTCTGTCTTTAGTTGATTCGGCAAGCCCTTTATTATGCTGCTCAAATCGTGATTTTAAATTCTTGGTGTACCCGGTATAGAACTTCCCGTCCTTCAACGATTTTAAAATGTATGTATAGTAGAATATCATACTCGAATTTAAAATCATTTAACAGGGTGAATCACCGCGGATTATACCAGCTTCCCGTTTTGCCTTGATCGGCGGTGAAAAAATAATAACTTCCCGCGGGCAAATTGAAGTCCTGCATGCGGAGTTCTTTTTTGAACGCGCGCTCGCTCGGGCACGCGAACGCGGAATTCGCGCGCGCGGCGGCGGGGTCTTTGCGGTAGTCGGTCTTCGCGTCAAAGATCAAAACGGCGTAATACGCGTCGGCGCAGGTTCCCGATACGGTAAGCGTTCTTCCTGTTGCGGGATTATACGAGAACGCGCGGAATTCTTTTTGTTCGGGGAGTTTCTCGGGCTCGGCTATCGTTGCTTTTACGGTTGGCGCATATTCAATGGTGCTGGTCGCCGGCACGGGCGCTTCCTGCGCGGGCGCGGGTTCCACGGGTGCCAGCGGCGTTGTCGGCGCGATTCCGGACGGCGTTCCGGTCGTCGCCGTTTGAGGCGTGCCCGCCAACCCCATGTCGCCCGAGAGATACCAATAGCCGGCAAAGCCGGCGATGAGAAGAACTATGATTGCGATTGCCGCTATGAGTATCGTGTTGGGGCTCATTATTTTATCGCTTTGAGCTCAATTAAAATGTCGCTTACGACGTTCCAGTAGTGCTGTTGCGCGAATTGCCGCGCTTCCTCCGTTTTTTTGTCCCACGGCGGATTGAAAAACACCGTCATGCGTATGATATCAAAATTCGACTTGATGGGGTAGTGGTCCAGCCTGTTGGCGACCCGCCATCCTTTATTAAAGTACATCCACGTCGCTTCGGAAATGGCGCGCTTGTGCGTCGGGTCCTGCCACGCGCGGATGGAGGTGTAGTAAGGAGCGACGAATGTCACCTTCGCTCCGTCTTCGGCGATGCGCCATATTTCGTCCATGAATTTCATGAGATCGGGCGTGTGCTCTATATAGTGGCTCGCGTAGAACTCTTCAATGGAGCCGTCTTGGAATTCTTTCCACGGGAATTGTTCAAGGTCAACGACAAAATCAACGCCCGCTCCCGGCGCGATGTCCACCCCTTTGAATCCCGGCTGTTTGTTTTGCCCGCAGGCAAGATCAAGTTTCATGTGTTAGAACTCATTTCAATTTCATTCACGACGTGGTCCGTTATAGTATAGCACCGATCGCAGATTTCTTTCAATGCTTCGCGGTGGGAAACGATTACCGCGGTTTTATGTTCAAGATGCCGTTTCAGAAATGCCGTTACTTTTTTCTCGGTTGCCGCGTCCAGATGCGAGGTGGGCTCGTCAAGCAGGCAGATCTCCCGGTCAAGAAGAATCCCGCGCAAAAGATTGACCCGCTGTTTTTGGCCCGCCGAAAGCTTTACGCCTTTTTCTCCCACCACGGTCTCAAGCCCTTCGGGAAGCATGCGCGCCCACGTTGCCAGGTCAAGTTCTTCAAGCATGGCGTCAAGCGCGCGTTCGTTGACGGCGCGCCCGAGCGTGATGTTCTCCCGCAGGGACAGGTTGAACAGCTCAACTTCCTGGGAAATGATTACCATCGTGTCGCGGAAAAAATCGGCGGGCATTTTTTGATAGGGGGCTTCGTCCACAAAGCGCTCTCCTTTCTGCGGTTTGAAAAAATCCGCAAGGAGGTTTAAAAACGTCGTTTTCCCTTCCCCCGATGTCCCGATCATCAATACTTTTTCTCCTTTCTTAATATGAAAGCGGGGAACGGATATGCCGGTTCTTCCTCTCGCGTGGCTGAACGAAACATTTTCAAATGAAAGAGCGTGCCATGGCGCGTGAGAACGCTTTTCGTCCGGCGTATCGCCCGCGGGGGCGATGATGCGGTCAAGCGCGTCAAGATAGGCCCGTGTTTCCATGAGCGATTTCACGGTTTCCGAGAAGCGTTCCACGTTGAACCGCACCGTGGCGTAGGCCGCGATGAAAAGGATGAGGATGGCGGGAGAGAGTGCCGCGCGGGCGATCTGGGAAAGGAGAAACCCGATGGTTGAGAGGAACGCTGCGGCAAAAAGCAGGTGGAGCAGGAACCATCTGTTGGCATGAAATGACTGGAGCGCGCGGATGCGCAGGGAAACATTCGCGGTTTCCGCATCCAATTTCTTCCGGGCAAAGACATGCACCCCGAGTTTTTTGATCGTGGCGATGTTGGACATGAAGTCGGCGTATCGTTCAAGCAGCGTTGCCTTGCTCGTGTTGAGGGCGTCGGCAAGCGGCACCATCCGCCGCGAGAGGAAGGTGCTTGCGGCGATAAAAACACCGAGGATAATAAGATTCAAAAACGCGATCGCGGGCGACTCCCGCGCGACAAAGAAGAAAAAGAGCCCGATGTTCGCCGTTCCTTTCGCAAAGCTCCAAAAGAGATCAAAGATAATGCCGGGGAGCGCATCGGCGACTTTGTTGATGAGCGAAAGGATGTATCCCGAATGATGCTCGCCAAGGTCGGCCAGCGAAAGCCGCTGGAGCGCGCGGAAGTATTTGAGCCGGATGTGGTTTGAAAATTCCGGGCCGATGGACTCCCCTTCTTTGCGCATCACCCACTGGAAGACGAGCGAGGCGAGGTAGCAGGCAAGCATCCACCACAGGAGCTTTTGAAACTGCAGGGCGGTAAAATCGCTTTTGGTGAACTCGGCAAGAAGCACGGGGATGAAAAACGTCGCGAACCCGTCCAGTATCCCTATGAAAAAAATAAAACCGAACCGCGTCCGGAAACGGTCAAGATTATTCCAAATGAATTTCAGCGCGTGCATTGTTGTCTGTTCTGTATGTTTATTTTATCGCGTAATTATTCGCGGCAAAAACGTATTGGCTGATAAAGATTTTTTTAAACGGCATGATGGAATTAATTTCATAGAATACAAGCATGGCTTCGCGATATTCGTTTTCTTCCACGCTACGATAGGAAAGCGGCGCGCATCCATGCGCAATGAGCACGGCATTTGCCGCGAGCCGCGCCGTTCGTTTGTTGCCGTCTTCAAACGGCTGGAGATAGCTGATGCCCAGAAGCGCAATGATCGCCTTGGTGCAGGGGTTTGGCGCTTGTGAAACCGCTTTCAATAAGGCCTCAATTCCTTCTTGCATTTGGTAGAGATTATCAAGCGGCCGATAGAGCGACCCTACAACGCCAACCGGTTTTCCGCGCAGTCCCGTTCCGACGCCTAAATCATTCACTACAATCGCATGCAATCGTTCAAGATGTGCGCGTGTTAACGTTCTGAATTCCTTCGCATGTTCGCGGATGAACAAAAACGCATCTTTATGGTTAAGGATCATCTGCGCTTCTTTGTGGTCGTGTCCCGGCGCTTCCTTATTTTCCAAAATAAGCTTTTCCGTATCAAGGAGGGTATAGGTATTCCCCTCAATGCGGGATGATTTCCATGACAACTCTATGATCAGGCGCTCCAGTTCTCTTTTTTGAATCGCCGGAGGAAGATATTCCGTTCTGCGTGCGTATTCCGCTGTCGCGTCTTCAAGTGTTCTTTGTTCGACATCCGAAAAAAGAACAGGGGGCATTTCAGAAAAGAGACTGAAATCATATCCTTTCATGCCATAGCGCTTGTCCGGTTCAACTGCGCAATACGCGCGAGCGTCAATATCGGCGAAAATCCTGCCCGGGACTCCGACCGCATACGCGACTGATCGCCCGGCTCCTGTTGTGAGAAGGGCGCCTCGGCGAGCCAATTGGGCGAGTTCCCGTTTGATCGTCACCAGCGAAACATTTTCGCCGCTTTTTGTCAGTGCGTCATGTACTGCGGAAGATTGAGTCCCCCCTTTTTCAATAAGCAAAAGGATAATTTTCTGTTGCCGTGAAGAAAATTGTATCATAATCGTATCAAATTAACAATATAATCGTATCATATTGATACGATTAGGGCAAATCCCGACATATTTTCATTATTTTGCTTGTATTCTTTACTACTCACCAGACGATATCATTGACGACATCGTAGTGCCCCACTTTCACGCGCGTGTCGCAGGCGACGCGGTAGCCGAGCTTGCGGATGTTCTCAAAAAAATACAGGTCCTGCGTATACGCTTTTGCGCCTTGGCCGGGAATGACTTCCTGCACCGTCCGGAACCATGGCCGCGGCACGCGCGCGTCTTTAAACATATCCATTTTGAACAGATGGAACCCCATGCCCAGCCCGTTGGCTTCCTGCACCGTTTCCGATTGCGGAATTTGCGGTA
>JACQDT010000012.1 GCA_016200965.1 Candidatus Azambacteria bacterium
AGTCCACATTAAAACCGAGCACCCGGTTCATATCTATCTTAAAAGCCGTAGTATTGCCTTCTGTTTTAGTCTAGTGGCTACGCCACGAACTAACGGATGCGTGGAACGCGTCCATCGTACCTGGCGTGAGGAAGTACAAAGGTGGCATCGCTGGAAACTTCTCTCAGAACTACTCAAAGACAACCGAAAATGGATGAGATATTACAACGAACAAAGACCGCATAGTGGCCTTAAAAACAAAAGACCACTTGAACAGTTACGAGGGGTAACGGGTTTTGAAAACGCAACACTCAACTACGCAATTTAATTTATTCACAGGATGTTACTTTACTGTGTGAGTATTACAATGTATCAGTCGCAGTAATCTAAACTAGAAGCACAAACGTGTCAGTAAAAAAAACCGCCCGTGGGTTAACCTCGGGCGGGTGGGGACGAATTGTTGTTGGGTTGTTCAACTGATGGTGATGTAGAGGGGCAGGAAGATCATGGCCTCTTCCGTCAGGTAACTGATAGCCACCCAGTACCAGGGCAGCTTGTATTCTTCGGCGACGGCGGCGGTGATGGTGGCGGCGGCGGCGGCGGTGATGGCGGCGACGGCGGCGATGGCGACGGCGACGGCGACGGCGGCGGCATTCTTGTCATCCATCCCCAGCCATCGACAGCCAAAGAAGACGGCCATGATCACCACCACGGCGACCACCTGTGGGACCAGCACCTTGAACCAGTTCTTGTTCTTGAACATTTGCCTCTCCTCCTTTGCAACTTCTTTGCCACACTATTTTTTACCCGTGCAGCTTGGGTGTAATTACAACCTCAGGATTTCTCCCTATTTCTGCTTTATTTAGATTAAAGCAGAAATAGGGAGAAATCAGCCTTACTTTAAAAGAACTCATTTTAACTATATATTATAACACACATTTGGACTTTTGTCAAGAGGCTGTTGTGGATGGGTACATAGGTGACACTTTTGTTAATTCAAGGGGTGTGCGGTAGCCAAGGGTTTGGTGCGGTCGGTGGAAGTTGTACTCCACCAGCCAGTCAGTTAATTTGGTGTTAAATACTTCAGGGTCAGGGTGAAAATTACCTTGGTTTAGAAACTCGGTTTCCAGGGTTTGGTTAAATCTTTCGTTGTCAGGATTGTCTTTGGGGGTTCGGGGTCGTGAGTGGTATTGCTGAATCCTCAGAGCCAGACAGGTCTCTCGGAAATACTTTTCAAATTCAGTGCCGTTGTCATGCCCTACTCGGTTAATCTTACCATTAAGCAGAAAGTGTAGCCGGTACAGGAAATCTTGACCGTTGTAGGAACTCTTGTTTTTGTACATCCTAGCAAAAGCGACTTTACCAAATTTATCGATGGCCGTAAAGATGTAGCGTTTGCAACCGGCGAGGTGAAGCACAATGGTGTCCAAACAAATAATGGTGCCAGCGCGTTTTTGGTACCAAGACAGCTTTAATTCCGTGATTCTTTTTTTCTTGTGAGCAGAATGTCGTTTTCTGTTGGTTTTAGCCACTTTTACTGGGTTGGGATACAGCTGGTATTTCTGGATGGTATACTGTATTTTCCAAGAGGAGATTTTCTCGTGGTAAGTATTTTGGTAAATTCGTGCCAGCTTCATTTTACCGTAGCAAAGATGTGCTTTGCGCAGAACGACAATCCTTTCTTCCTCGCAGGCTGTAATATCCCTCTGACGGACATGTTTAGGAGCACGGGATTTATCCTCTAGCCGTTTCAAGCTGTAAATATTATCCTCGTCAAACTGGTTGAACCATTTGTAAAAGGTCTTTCGAGGCAAGCCATAACGGCGGCAGGTTTCCTGCACCGAATGGCCAGTGACGCTGTAGATAATCCATTCCAAACGCAACCGGGCACGCGCTGACAAACCAAGGATTTTGGCCACCCGGCGCCAACGTTCATGTTTATCCAATAATTTAATCTCCTTAAGCGGAAAGCTGTACCAAATATTCATAGATACAAAAGGTAATGAATAACCGCCCATTATGCCAAAACCTGCGGTTTTGGACAATGGCGGGTGTTACCTATGTATCTCATCTTGTACAG
>JACQDT010000010.1 GCA_016200965.1 Candidatus Azambacteria bacterium
CGATATCATTGACGACATCGTAGTGCCCCACTTTCACGCGCGTGTCGCAGGCGACGCGGTAGCCGAGCTTGCGGATGTTCTCAAAAAAATAGAGGTCCTGCGTGTACGCTTTCGCGCCCTGCCCGGGAACGATTTCCTGCACGGTCCGAAACCATGGCCGCGGTACGCGCGCGTCTTTAAAAATATCCATTTTGAACAGATGGAACCCCATGCCCAGCCCGTTGGCTTCCTGCACCGTTTCCGATTGGGGAATTTGCGGTATGAAATTCATCGGCTGGACGTTCGGGTCGCCGTATATCATCGGCTGGCCGCCTTCGCCTTTGGTCCAGTAGAGTCCTCCCACGACATCATAGGTGTCCATGCTCTCATAGAGTTTCAAGAGGCCGTCCGCAGGCGGCATATTGTCTTCTTCTATGGTCAAAATATATTTCCAATTCGCCAGTTCGGGATTGCTTAAAATCATTTCAATCATTGAGGTATACGCATCGCCGACTTCCATGCCGATGGCAAAGAGCGGCCCGATGACTTTCTGGTTCATCGGCCGCATCAGTCCCATCCACGATTGGACGACTTTTGCGGGGATCTGGCCCCTCGTCGGGCAGATGATGATGGTAGAAATGTCGCGGTAGCTCTTTGCCTTAAAGAGCCGTTCTTGCGATTTTTGGATATCTTGATTATGGTAGCCGGATATATCCGGTACGGCGATCTGGGGTTGCATGAATCAGGTTGTAAGGAAGAAATTACTTATACATGTCCTTTCGATGTCCCACCTTGAGGATTTTAACCGTGTCGTTTTCCACATCAAAGGCAATCCTATAATCTCCGACACGAAAACGATATTCTCCAAGATTAAAATCCGTAAGATGCTCCGCAAAATCAAGCGGCGACGAAGACGACAGATAAAATTCCAGTTTCTCTTTAATGTGCGCCTGAATCTCGCGAGGAAGTTTGGAAAATTCTTTAATGGAATTACCCTTGAAAACGTACTTCATTGTTCAGGCAAGCCTAAGTTTTTTGTACAGGTCTTTTGCTGAAATTTCTTTTTTTGAAGCGCGCGCGCGCGCGATATCCCGTTTATACTTTTTAGAAGTGCTCATTTGGTAATACTCCTCAAGCAGACCCATTCGCTCGCGAATGGTTTCCCATGCCGAGACAGGCAAGACCACCACCGGCACCGTGCCGATCTTTTGCGCCTTTATTTCTTTGTTCAAAATGTTGCCGATGTGAGCCGCAGTCATGTCTATAAATTAACAAATTAAACCGGCGCCGTCAATAATTTACCCCGCACCATAACGCCGCAGGCATAAGTCCGCGGATGAAGCGAGTCGCGCGAAGCGAATAGCCCAATGCCATGGACGTAAGCCCATGGTGCGGGGTTTATTCGTATAATTCAGAATGCGAACCGATGGTGACAAAAACAACGCCGCCGTCTGTTTTTACATAAAAGATGGCTCGGATGTCGCCGGTGATATTGATGCTTCTGTAGCCATCGTATTTTCTGGTTAATGGGTGATTATTGAGAAGAGGATGAAACATATCCTCGATAAACAAATTTCTTTTCTCTTTAAATTTCTCCTTGATTTTCAAGGGCTGTTTAACATAAGCCCTCAGAAAATTTTTATGGAGCTCTATTCGCATTTTATTTTTTCAAAGAGTCAAGGAAGCTATCCGTTTCTTTGGGAAGCTTGAATGGTCCGACAAGATTCTTCCCTTGTTTTATATCTTTAAGCGCCTGATCTAATATTTTTCTGGTTTTGGCGTTTGGCATAGGCGGCTCGGAGAAAACCACCCGCTTTTCGCGCACGAATTCGCGAAGATAGATATTAATAACGGCGCTCAACGGCACACCGAAATTCTTCGCCAGTTTTTGGGCATCCTGTTTTAAGGCCTTATCTGTTTTTATGTTGATAACCGTTGTGTTCATAATAACTCTAGTATATACCGCGGTTAGATATTGTCAACCCCGTATATCAACCTCGACCATTGAAATGTCTGGGTGCGCTGTTATCTTGCCATGGTCTTGCGGTAATCCAACTTGTATCACAGGTAACCAATGCAGACGAGATATTTCATCGCACGGCGCGCCCAGTCGAGGTTGTATTACGGGGTCAAGTTCATATACCAATATGGTAGCCGGAAATATCCGGTACGGCGATCTGGGGTTGCATAAGGATAGAAATGGTATTTTACACGATATGCCGCGCCATTGACAAGGTTTACAGATTTGCTATTATAGGAATATCACCACGAAAAAGACCCTGTTAAGGCTCGTCCTTAATGGGGGCTTTTTCTTTATTGCGCAAAGAGATCTTATCTTTTACATCATTTAAATATACAATTGACGCGTTGGTTCTTTTTAGCAAAATTGAACATTTTTTTGGAATACTTGGAGAAAGTATGGTTTTCAGCTTATCTTTCTCTTGCAGAAATTTTACCAAGCCGGCATAATCGCCGTCGCTTGAAACAATGACCGCCCTATTGAATTTATTTTCATAAGCGTCCCGAGTCGCCTGTAAAACAAGATCCGCATCGCAGTTGCCTTTCGGCTTGCCGCTCCCATCGTAAACCACCTCTTTGAATATCAGCGTAAAACCGCATTCTTGAAGATGGGTGTATAATTCTTTGTATTTTGGTATTAACCCGATAAAAATATAAGCATGTGTAACGCCATATTTTTCAGATAACCAAGTCCTCAATCGCGCGTAATCGAGTTTCCAACCGAAATCGGCGACACCTCTGTGCAAATTCGCGCCGTCTATGAAAGCATAATTATCCTGCTTTCCTAAAGTTTTCATACTTACTATTTTCTGGATTCACCCTGTTAAATTGCTTCGCACCGCCTTGGGCGGATTTAACAGGGCTAATTATTGATCACATACTGATACACGGCTTTGGAAACTTCCGCCATGAACTGCGCGGCCCGTTTTTCATCTCCGCCATTTGAACCGAGACACAACACATAGTTTCGGTTCGGCGCGTAGATAATGCTGCAATCAGAGAACGTTTCTTTATTTGTTGCCACGCCGATTTTGTGTGATACCGTGATACCATCGGGAATGTCCGCAACAATTTTGTCGTTGAAGGGCGTATTGCTCAAGTAGGTCAAAATCTGTTCGGAATGGTCGAGATTCAGATAGGTCGCGTTGTAGAGCGCCAAAAACATATTGGTAAGCGCTTTAAGATGGATTTCCTGGTAGGTGGGAGCGGATCCGATATCGGGTATGAGGTCTATGTTGCTTGCCTGCCATCCCATTGCCGCATATACCTCGGCGAACGGGTCATCAACGCCTATTTTCTTGAAAATAGTTAAGACAGCGTTCATTGCCGTGTTGTCCGACTGTTCAAGCATGATTTTCACCAATTCTTCAACAGAAAACTGCTTGTCCGCCCCGACTTTATACAAATCGCCGAAACGCTCGTCAAGATCAAGCTCATCCAGCGAATAGCTGTCCGTAAGCTTCAGTTTCCCGTCTTCCACCGCTTTGAACAGCGTCATCGCCAAAGGGACTTTGACGGTGCTCGCCGCGACAAACAGGTCTCTCTCGTTCAAGCCGACCCAGGAGCCGTTATTGAGATACGCAAAGTAGACATAGGTCTTTTGGAGATATTTTTTCTGAATCTCGGTTAGCTGGTTTTTAAGGGGGAGGAAATTGATGATGAAATGCTTGCCCAGGTTTGAAGTAACCGTCGGGTTGATATATGAGTGTTTGACGGTATTCACATCGACATGCGGCGCGGCGGGCGTTGTGACGATTTTGACCGAAGTGCGCGGCACGAACATCTCCAGCGCAATGCCCGTTCCCAGTAATAATACGGATCCCAGAATAATTAAACCCACTGTGCGGTAGCCCATTTTATTCCTTAAATGTCTTTTCCAGTATATCAATGGTTCCCCCCCAGTCAAATTCTTTAATTTTCTCAAGGCCGTTTTTAATTAACTTTTGTTTCAATGGCTTGTCGTTAAGAATACGGACAACAGCGTCGGCCAGTGCTCGAGGATTTCTGGGCGGCACGACCACCGCAGTCTCTTCATGAATCGCATATTCCCTAACCCCTCCGGAATCAGTTGTTACCACCGGCACTCCGCAGGCCATTGCTTCGAGTCCCGGCAAGCCAAAACCTTCAAGCCAAGACGAAGAGAGAAAGACAGAGGCAGAAGAATAAATACGGGAAAGATTTTTCTGGTCCGGCCGGCTGAAAAAAGTTACTGGCCAAGGAAAACTCCAAGACGATGTTTCAGGTAATGGCATGCTATAGGTCGGCATGCTTTTCCCCATTATCATTATCTCAAGTTCAGGGATTTCCGCTTTTACCATATCCACCGCAACAATCCCATCACCAAATCCTTTCCAAATCTGTGGGTCATACATAAGAAGAAGTGAGGGTTTGTTATGTAAACGAACCAATGGTTCTTTTTCGGAGAACAACTCCGTATTCACTCCATTAGGAATGAGAATGGGACTGATTCCATATTTTATGCGAAACACATCTGTTAACCAGGAGCTCACCGCAAGAATCAAACATGTCGAGGGGAAGGATCGAAAAAGGATGTTTCTTGCTTCCGCAAGCTCCCTTTCCCCGTTGACTTCAGCCATCCATTCGATATCATGCTGGGCGAGAAAAAAACACTTTTTACTTTTGACATTGTCTAGTGCCCAAAAAATAAGTCCCGGTTCGGAGATGATGAGCACATCAAATTCAGATGAAGTAGCTTCATTCTTGTGGCGGATTGGTATCCGGTATGATAGCACCGGTTCATTCTTAATGGGTAAGCGCTCGCTAAAAATTTCAACCTGATTGCCGCGCTCTGAAAGACGATGGACATGCTCAAAAATAACACGGTTACCGCCAGAAATAATGCAACTCTCAATTAAATAAGCGATTTTCATTAATATTTATGCCCCCTAATGTTCAATGTAACTGATATATACATTCATTAGGCCTTGTACAAAATCGGTATTAGCATCGTTCGTACCCCCAACAATAAATATTTATGAAGAGAAAGAAGTTCTGCATTGGCAGGTAAATCAAATGAATCTGCCGACAATCCTGGAGAGCCGTTTGAATCAGGTAAAAATATAAAATCCTGATAAGTTTTTGAAACTATTATTGTTTTAATTTTGGTTACGTTTCCCACTAATTACCATGTTTTTTATTAATTATTATTTAAATTTTTTAGAAGTTAACAAAGTTAAAATACGGAAACTGTTGACTAGTGGCCGATATGACCGACATGGCCATAGTGTTATTTGTGGTAAAGGCGCTTGCAAAACCGACTCCTTGTTTGCCCGGAGCCCAACCTGCAATGGAACCGGCAGAACCAAAGTTCCCCAGCGACATAGCAGGAAAAGTAACCTGTAAATTGCTTAGCGAGCCTATCGTTATGTTGCTGTTTCCCACGCTCGCGCTAGTGCTTGATTGCCGATGTCCTATCCAATACTCGCCGGCAGTCAAAGTGGTCACCAGAGGAATCCTAAAATATTTCAAGCCGGTCCAATAAGAGCTGTATGAATTTCCGCCTGATGCAGTTGACCAGCTCGATGTGCCGCCGGTGCTGTTTGTCACCCACGACACGCTCAAAGACTCGTTTACGCTAGTCCAGGAAAGTTGGTATGTCAATCCGGCGCTTCCGCTCGTAAGATAAGAAAGATTAGTGCTGTTAGCTCCGTAATCTTGCCGCGTAAATATGGAAAACCCTTGCGAATACGACCAGCCGTTCGTACCGGACGAAGCCGTGCTGGTTGCTGTGGGAACCCCAAAATTAAATGACTTTACCAGATTTACTTTGCTTATGGCAACCGCATCGGGGAGATTGATGGTGTTGAACCATATGCTTGCCGGGGCAAGACTTGAAACCGCCGTGCTTGTAGCCAGGAGATACGGCTCCCATTGGGATAACGTAACGCCTGCCCCCCCCGCCCGCCGTATAGGAGCCCACCAGCGACCCGTTGGACGTATAGAAAGAAAGCCCGTTCAGATTCCCCATCGTAAGCGTGGAAAAAGCGAACGACCCGTTGGAGCCGGAAATCGCGACGGGCTGTACCGACTGGCTGGATGCGGAAATGGTGACAGAGTTGCCATTTTGTGAAAGGATGATGTTATTTCCGCCCGCGAGATACATCGTTCCCGTAGAGATTTGTGCCATCACGCCTGCCGTATTGTTTCCCGACAGGCTGACGTTATGCACGTTGGGGCCGCTTACTATGACGGTCTGCCCCGCTCCCGAAGAAGAAATAGTGATGTTGTTGCTTCCCGTGAAAAGAATCGTACCCGACGTATAAGTGGTGTTGCTTGCCGCGATGCCGCCAAGTCCAGCACCTCCCGCCGCGCCGTGGATAGTTATCGCCTGTGCGCCCGAACTCAATGTGATGTTGTTACCTGCCGCAAAATTAACGGTGCCGCTTGCGAATGTCGCGTTTCCATTAGCCGCAGTTACCGATAGCGCGTCAATCGTGGTCGTGGCGTTGGAAAGCGCTTTGACAAGATTGTTTTCACACAAAAGAACTCGAGGAGTCGCAAGACCGGAGTTATACCACAATGCCCCATTTACGCTGCAGCTTTGGCCGACCCAAGAGAGTAAGCCGTCAGCGGTAGAGGTTTTAACACCGAGGTTTAAAAAGATTGGCGTAGTCGGAGCTCCTCCCGGGTCACCAATCTGCACTTTGTTGTTCGCGTTGTCAGTTCTCAGAAGGTTTCCGTACACATCGCGGGTTACGCGCGCATATGCCGTGGCGGCAATTCTTTGGCGGGGACTCAGTGTTTCAAAGGGAGATCCACCGCATGTACCATTTGAGGAAGCGGCTTCCACGTTAAGGTAGACAGTATCATTGTCATAGAAATTAAAAGTGCTTAAGTCATCGGTGCCGGATCCAATGTCGGCGGTGAACACCCCGTTTGCCACATTCACTGTCATTGAAGTTGGCACCGCGTAACTGGCTGGCCATAATTGATTCGGGTTGCGGGTGCCTCCGGTAGAAACGTCCCAAATTGAAAAACAGAGGTAATAATTAGTACCTGACCCACCCAAAGGGTTCCCGGATGCATCGGTAAGTCGTCCTTGATAGGAGAGTACCTTGGCGACGCCTGCGGTCGCCTGCGTCGCTTCCGGAACCAGCGCCCATCCGGCAAGCGCGATGACAAAAAGCACGGAAAGGATGAATTCCGTCGCGCGCACAGACAGCAAAAACGCCCTATTGCGTTTGGGCTGTGCGTGCAATTTCACGCCATCGGAAGAAAAAGACATGCTCTAGTGTTTGTTATCGCCAATAGTTCCTCCCTCGTGCTTTTCTAAAGAAAACCGTTCACAGGCCGACCCTTCGGCAGTGAGCTCAGGGCCGAACTGAGCGGGCATGGTGCTCTCTGCGCTTCCCCCGCTCCGTCAACCCGCTCGGGCATTCCCGCGATGCCCTCGCTTATCTCCGCCACGGCGAGGTTTTGGTGGGCTTCGCCATATTCTACCAAAACCGCCAAGCTCGCCTGCTCCGAAGGTTTCCTGACCGAGGGAAGCGCAGAGAGCGAGCGAGGCCGAGAGCCGAGCGGCGCGCTCTCGCCGGGAGCGCGAACGCGTGTTTTCTTTGGGAAAGCACGAGGGAGGGAATAAAATTGTAAAAACGCAAGAACTTCTTACGCGTTACGCTTTCAGGTGCGAAAGCACCGCGTCAATGTCAGTATAGCAGTTTTCAAACAGTTTCTGCAATTGTTCTTTGGCGGGGAGGGCGCGCTGGGCGAAGTGGCGGTTCACGTGCACGGCGATTTCAAGCGGCGCGGTCACTTTCAAAAAATAAATGTCCGCGTTGTTGCCGTCATACGACGACTGCTCCGCTCTCTGCGTTCGCGGGTTGCCGCCACGGTCCAGCGTGAACTGGAAGCCGAAGTCGCGCAGGTCGGGCGTTTTGAGGATTTTCGTGCCGAAGAAATATTCAAACATGTTCTTAATGGAAAGCACATTGTTGAAACGGCAGTACAGGTCGAAATTGAAGCCGAATCCTTCAAGCGGCGCCTGCGGAAAAAGCGTGTGGCACACGCGATGCGCTTCCCCGATAAGCCGTGACGTGTCCGGCTCGGTTCCCGCTTCGTCCTCCACGCGCAGGCGCCGCCCTTCCAGCACGACTTTCATCTGCGCGGCGGGAAGCGTGAGTATTTTCGTGCGCATTACGGGGTCATCCACGAAGCGCGCCCCCTGGGCCGCTTGCCCGCTAAACAGCGCGGCGATTTCGCTGTTGTCGGGCGCGGCGAAACGCCCATCGAGAAAAAGGAACGCGACGTTTGCATGGAAAAGCGATTTGGAGGTAAGCATATGGCGGTTATTATACCTTAACGCATGCCCTTTGAGCAATTTGCACGATAAGGTGAATCTGTTATAATAGTGAAAGCAATGTGGATAATTATTAATTTTTTTCAGTAAGATGACGAATCAAAATCGCAAGCAGGGGTTCACGCTCGTGGAGCTTATCATCGTAATCACCATTCTCGTGATATTGGGTATCGTGGTCATCGTGCTCATTGACCCGGCAGAAATTCTCGCGCAGTCGCGCGACGCCCAGCGTATTTCCGACCTCGCGGCGCTCAAAGGCGCGACCCAGCTGGTATTGGCGAGCGGTGTGCCGAGCAATGCTGGAACGGTGTGCTATGCTACCAACCCGCCGGAAACCTTATCCAATCCGGTTGCAAATATCTATAAGTCAACATATACCACCAATGACGCCACTCAATATGTGGCCACCGCGACGACGAGCCGCGCGCTTGCAGACGTAAACGGTTGGGTGAAGATTAACTTCACGACACCTTCAACGGGAACCGCTATTTCCAGTTTGCCCGTTGACCCGACTAACACATGGGATACGGTAGCCACCGCCGGCCTTTATTACCGCTGGGGATGCAATTACAACGCATCTAAATATCAGTATGAATATGACGCGGCGCTTGAAAGCGCGAAGTATAAGCCCGGATGCACCGCGGCGGGGTGTGACGACAAAGGTTTGCTTGACGGCGGCAACAGCAATACCGCTTCCGGAACAGGGAAAAATAACCGCTACGAAGTCGGCAATAATCTGAAAGTGCTTGATGCGACCGCGCTGTAGTTTCTCATCTCAGTTTTTCTCTGACACACAAACCCCCGAAAGGGGGTTTGTGTGTCATTAGGAAGTTTTGCATTTGAGTTCTCTGTTCGGAGTTGGACTCCGAACAGAGGGTCATTCGAGAGTAAGCTCTTTCATGGCGTACAATGTTTTATTTGTCCATGATTGCACGAAAGAAGCGTATTCGCGCCGCGCGGAAAAATATTTTTTTAGAAAATCATGCGCGAGTATTTTTGTATAGCGCGGTTTCCCCACATAATCTCCATAGCTTGACCACTTATATATTTCAAGCGAGTTTTTTGCTTTTAGCCAGTTTGAGATGCCATTTTCTTTCCACTTCGGTTCAGTGAGATCAAGCGGATTGAGGTGGATGTATCGGGAGAGATGAGTAAGGTAGGTATCGTTTCTGACGGCTATTGCTTTAAATTTTCCTTGGAGCAAAACGCCGTTTCGTTTGTATTTTGTATTAAAATAGTTTGTATAGCCCGTTCCCAGTTTTTGCATGAATTTTGATATTCCGCCGGTTTCTCTTTGCATAAGGAGGAGGTGAAAATGATTTGGCATGAGGCAGAAGCTTACGATATCCACTAATACTCTTCGCGATTTTCCGCTGTTCGGAGTCGGACTCCGAACAGCGGTGCATAGTGATCTGAGAGTGTTGAAAGTGAGGTTACGGTTGTTAAATTCAAAAAGGCCGTGGATGAACCGGAGATGGTCGGTGTCACTCATGAAAATTTTGCGTTTTTCCACGCCGCGATTGTAGATATGATAGAAATGATTGTTTGCAAACGATGGTCTTGGCATAAGAAGGAAAATAAAGTTGGACCTGCTTTGTTCGGAGTCCGACTCCGAACAATTATGGAAGCAATCTGAGGGTGGTGGTGGGATTGACGGAGAAGTCAATGCTTGACGAGGCGGTGAAGTTCGTGCCGAAGGTCCCTGTTTCGCCCGTTCCCGGTCCGGTTCCGCCGCCGTTGTACCACTGTGTTTGCGACGCGGCCGTGTTGCGCGCGCGCATGATGTATTTTGTCGTGGTGGCGGTGTTGATTTCCAGTCCGCCGCTGAACCATTTGACGGCAACGGTGACTTTTTGGGTGGAAGGGTCGTCGTTGCCTCCGGAAGTCGTAATGGCGCCGCCGCTGTCGCGCGAAACATTTTCCACGTAAAAATGCCGTTTATAGCTGTCGTTGTTGATGGTAACCGTTTCTTCGCTGGTGGAGGTCGCCCACTTTGAGCCGCTTATGACGGCATAGTATTTATTGGCCGGGCCCTTTGAAAGGCCGTATATGTTTTGCCAGTATTCGGCGGCGAGCGAGTCCACCGCTTCCGATTCTTCCTGCGCGAGCTGGAGCGCCACGGTTTTTTGCGCGCTTGTTTTTTCCGACTGCAGGGAAATGCCGATGAGTTGCGCGTCGATTGCGCCGATGACGGCGAACACGGAAATGGCGATAAGCACTTCAAATAAGGAGAATCCCCCGTCTTTGTCTTTGTGAATTTTTATCGCTCCATTGTATTTCATAATATCAAGATCAAATTTCAAAATCCAAATATCAAATCAAGTTCAAAGCACAAAATTCAAAGGTTAATTTTTTTGCCGCGCAATAGCAGCAAAGATTAAGGCCAGTTCGTGAGCTTCTTGCCATAATTTCCTGCATATATCTTTTTTTGTTGGATTCGCTCTTGCAATCATTCTAAGCCAATACATTGTTTCCTTTGATTCTTTTTTAGAGAGGCTAATTTTATGACGAAAGTCCTTTTTTGATTCCGCGCCGTCCGCTTCCATGTAATTTGCCCCGACACTTGACCCCGAGCGCACTATTTGGTTTATAAGCGGCTTATTCACATTGGTTTCCGGCAAGGCGATCGCAAATTCAATAATGTTTTCTCCAAAAACAGCAGTTCTCTCGCCAAGATTATATTGTTTTTGACTCTTTGGATTTTTAATTTGATTTGTCATTTGAGCTTTGACATTTTTGCTTAATTTGCCGAGATTCTTCCCGATGCGTCAATGGTGATTGTTTTTGATTGTGTGCCGTCGGTGACGGTCACGGTTGCCGCGGTGGTGGTGCCCGAGAGCTTGGTGAACACCACGTCGGTGTTGTTCCCTTCCGTGGGAGAACTGAAGGTGATTGCCGATGAAAAGTACTCCGTTTCTTTCACGTTGCCGGAATTGTAGGCGGCTCCGAAAAATGTCTGGTAGTTGTCGGATGCGGCGTTGGCGAAGCGGATTCCCCAGGAGTCGCCCGCCCCGTCTACGTTGCCGTCTTCCCCGAGCATTGCCCTGTCGTGCGCCAGACGGAGCGAGCTCACCATGTCTTTTGAAGCGCTTTCGATCACCGTATTGCGCTGAAAGCCGACAAGTTGCGTCACCGCGGTGACTCCCAAAATGGCAAAGATCGCGATGACCAGCAGAAGTTCAAGGATGGTGAAACCCTTCTCGTGAAGCGTGAAGCGTGAAACGCGAAGCGCAAAATGATTTCGTTGAGCGGGTGTTTCACGTTTCATGTTTAACGATTATCTGACTGCGCTGATCATTTGGTAGATAGGCATGATGATGGAAAGCGCCAGCGTGCCGATCATGAGCCCGATGCCAAGCAGGAGCAGGGGTTCAAGAACGGTAATGAGGTTTTTGAGCGTGTTGTCCACTTCTTCTTCATAAAATTCCGCCAAACTCTCAAGCATCTGTTCCATGTTTCCCGATTTTTCTCCCACCATGATCATGCTGGACGTGAGTTGCGGGAAATAATCGGGGCGGCGTTTGAGCGCCATTCCCAGCGACACGCCTTTGGACACCTCGCCTCTGGTCATGTCTAAAATGACGCTTTCGTACGCGAGGTTGCCGACGGAGTGGGCGGTTATCTCAAGCGCTTTAATGATGGGAACGCCGGCTTTGAGCAGTGAGTACATAATAGTAGTGAATCTGGTGAGCGCTATTTTTTGCATCAGCGAATGTACCACGGGGAGCTTTGACAGAACAAGCTGGATGGCTCTGCGCCCCATTGCCGACCGCCGCGCCGCCGAAAGCACGAACACAAAGCCGCCGACAAGGACCAGGGTGAGAAACCACTGCGCGGTGACGAAGTCCGATATCCCGATCAATATTCGCGTGAGCAGCGGAAGTTCAATGTTCGCCTGCACGAAAATTTTGCTTACGCGCGGAAGGACCAGCGTCACCAACAGCGTGACTACGCCAAGCGCCATGAACACAAGCACCATGGGGTACGCCATCGCGCCCCATACTTTTTTTCTCATAGCGCTCTCTTTTTTCAGCTGGGCGGCCATCTGAAACAGCGACCCTTCCAGATTCCCGGACGCTTCTCCCGCTTTCAGCAGGTTGATGAACACCGGCGGAAAATGTTTGGGGAACTGCGCAAGCGCGTCTGAAAGCTGAAGCCCCTTTTCAATATCCGTTTTCACTCGCATAAGGACTTTCTTCATTGCGGGCCGTTCCGCGTCTTCAAGCAGGATGTCAATCGCCTCGGATATGCCGATGCCCGCCTTTACCATGAGCGCCAGATTGCGGGTGAATACGATTTTTTCCAGAATGCCGATCCTGTCCGTGAATTGGAAAGCGGTCCCCTTCTTTTTTTTCTTCTCTTTGATGGAGAGCGCGAACAGATCGTGTTTTTCAAGATAGCCGATGACCATGGATTGGTCCTTCGCCTCTATCTCCCCCTCGGCGATTTTTCCGTCTCTGGCAGATGCGATGTAGATGAATGTGGCCATTTTTCTATTCCATGATGACGCGAAACACCTCTTCAATGGTGGTGGTTCCCGCTTCGGCTTTTGCGAGGCCGTCTTCAAACATGGAATGCATACCTTCCGCTCGCGCGGTCGCGCGAAGTTCCGCTATTGAAATGCCCGGCTTGATCAGTTCGCGCACCTTCGGCGTGATATTGAGTATTTCAAAGATGCCGATCTGTCCCTGGTAGCCGGTGTGCGAACAGGTGCCGCATCCTTTTCCTTTATAGAGCTGGGAGGGAATGTGGGCGGATGAGGCGTCCTGGCCGAAATGCGCAAGCTGTTTTTTAATGGACTCGTGTATTTCGGGCGGGGCGACATAGCTTGAAACGCACACGGCGCAAATTTTGCGCACGAGCCGCTGAGCGATGATGAGATTCAGCGTATTGGCGACCAAAAACGCTTCCCCGCCCATTTCAATGAGGCGCGGAATGGCGGTCGGCGCGTCGTTGGTATGCAAAGTGGACAGCACCAGATGTCCGGTCATGGCCGCGTTGAGCGAGATGGACACCGTTTCTTCGTCGCGGATTTCCCCCACCATGATGATGTCTGGATTTTGGCGCATGAGCGACCGCAGGCCGTTGGCGAACGTGATGCCCGCTTTCGGGTTGACCGGCGTCTGGTTGACGCGCTCCACGTCGTATTCAACGGGATCTTCTATGGTGGAGATGTTCACTTCCGGCGTGTTGAGTTTGTGCAAAATGCCGTACAGCGTGGTGGTTTTGCCCGACCCGGTGGGGCCGGTCACCAAAAGCATGCCGTAGGTCCGCTTGATCGCTTCGTCAATGATGGCGATGTGGCGGTCCGAAAGACCGAGCTCGGAGAGGT
Source organism: Candidatus Azambacteria bacterium (assembly GCA_016200965.1). Lineage (GTDB taxonomy): Bacteria > Patescibacteriota > Minisyncoccia > GWC2-36-17 > WO2-46-25 > JACQDT01. Next base: position 13,647 of record JACQDT010000010.1, read on the forward strand.
TCAAGGGGCGGATGGAGCCCCGCAGGAGCCGCATGACCACTTTTTCTCCGTAGAACGTGGGCAGGACCGACACGCGAATATCCACGCTTTGGTCTTCCAGTTTGAATTTGAAGCGTCCGTCCTGGGGCGCGAAGTGCACGTCAATTTGCAGGCCGGAGAGGATTTTGATGCGCGCGATGATGGCATCGTCAATTTCTTTGGGCAGTTGGACGATGTCGCGCAAGATGCCGTCCACGCGGTACCTGACCAGCACTTTTTCCGAGAGCCGTTCAATATGGATGTCGGACGCGCCCAAAGCGACTGCATATTCCACAAGGCCGTCGGTGATGGTGATGATGGGCACGTGTTCCGCCATTTTGTTGAGGTCCTTGATGCCGCCGGTCTCAAGGGCTTCCTTAATGGATTCTTCAATGATGGTGTTAAATTCTTTGAAGATGTCTTTGCGGTATTCCTTGAATACGGATTTCATGCTCGAAGGCGTGCCGAAATACGGCTCTACGCGCATATTGAGTTTCACTTCAATCAGCGAAATCGCGCGAAGGTCTCCCGGGTCGGCCATGGCGACTTTCGCGACGCGGCTTTTTTCATCCACGGCGAAGACCGCCAAGCGGTTGGTGCGGGAAAACACTTCGGGAAGCAGATGCAACACGGCGTCATTCACGGGGACGGTGTTGAAGTTCACGATGGGAACGTTGAAATAATCGGAAAGAATCTCCGAGAGATATGATTCGGTGATATCCCCTCTCCCCACAAGCACGTTATCTATGGTGCGGTTGCTTCTTTTCGCCTCCTGCACCGCGGTGTCAAACTGCGCGGACGTGACAACGTCGGATCCGACGATAATTTTTTTTAAATTGTGCTCAGATATGTGCATGGTTCTTCAGATAGTGAGTTTCCACAAATTAATATAGGGCGCGATGGCGCCGCCGAAAATAAGCACCAGCGGAATGGAGACGATAAGCGCGTTGGTGAGCGTGACGCGCGCGGCGGTCGTTTTATGTTTCATGGAGGTCATTACTGAATAGAGTACCGCGAGAATCACCACCAAAGAAAGATACAGCATAAAGCCAGGCCAGCCGACCAGCACCGCGGCGATGAACAGAATGTATGTGTCGTGTTTCAAGAAAAGATCGCCCGCGAAGTATTTGTTGGTAAGGGTCGCGGCCCAATACATGAACCCGCCCAGGGCAAGCGCGACCGCGTACGGCGCGAGATTTTTCTGCAAGGAATCCTGCGCGAACCACTGCCATGACTGATACGGCGGCAGGAAGAATTTCCCGAAGGCATTGTCCTGTGCGAGGAAATAATAATGCCCCCCGATTTTTATGCCCACCACGGCAAGCGAAAACAGCGCGATAAACCACGCTGTTTTTTTGAGCCAGCGCGCATCAAGCGCGTTCGCGCGATGTTTGAAAAAAATGAGCCCGAGCACCACGACGCTCACGGCAATCTGCGAATACTGGATAATGTTGTTAGCGACGTCTACGGTCATATAATTAAGGATGAGGCGATTATACCATCTTTTTTGCGCAAAACAAAAACCCCATGAGAGAATGTGTTGTTGCTTGCCCGGCATCCATAGCGGTAGTACAAGCTGTCCACGGCGCACGTGCCAGCCCCGGCGCTACCGCTATTGCTTGTATTGATAGGATCCACGGGAAGCTTTTCAATTGGCGCGCCGCCGGTGAAGGTTGAAAAGTCAATGTAAGGAATCCACCCCTGCCCGTTGTTTTTGAACATGTCGGTGGTGGTCGTGCCGTTGTACAAAGGGGCGCCGGAGGTGGCGCATCCTGCCGTCACCCCATTGTTTAACATCGCAAGCCCGGTTCCCGGAGTAGCGGTCGCGATTGTTGTTCGCACGGTTCCCAACGCGACTGGCTCAACTACGGGATACGTGCTTCCGCAGGTAGCGGTCCCTCCTAAATTATTGCTTGATTTGTCCTGCAGGTACAGCGCAATCGCGGTTTTCATCGTGCGCAGGTCGGACATGCGCTGGACGTCGCGCGACTTTTTCAGGATTTCAACGGGGTTGATGAACAAGATGACCACGAGCGTCAAAATCGCCAAAATGGTGATGACGATCAAAAGCTCCAAAAGGGTGAACCCGCGCCGAGGGGAATATTCCATAGAGAGTGTCCTTATTAATAAAAAAATAATATTTATCCACAGTATGGGTATAGTATACCTTAGGGGTAAAACTTCCGCAACACGCCTTCCACTTTCTGAATGACCGCCTCTAGTTTGATGTTGCTTTTAACCAGAAAATCAGCCGCGCCCAGCTCCATCGCGTGTTTCATGTCGGACTCCTGCCCTAAATTGGACAGGATGATAACGGGAATGCGGGCGGTTTTGAGATTTCCTTTGGCTCCCTCCAGCACTTCAAATCCGCTTTTTTTGGGGAGCATGAGGTCAAGCATGACCAGGTGCGGGACCTCCGATTCCATTTTCTTCAATCCCTCTTCCCCGTCAAATGCGGCCGCAACTTGATAGCCCAGGATGCCGAGCTTGGTCTGGTATATCTTATTAAGCATCGTGTCATCCTCCACGATGAGGATTTTTATGTCTTTTTTTTCCATAGATAAGTATCAAGGCGCTTTGGAGGTGTTGTAAGAAAAGTGTGCGGAGGCCAAGCGGGCATGGTGTCTCGCTTTCTCCCCACGCTCATCGCAAGAGGGGGACCCTACAACTCCCCTATTTGAAAATAATTGGACTCCCTCTTGATGATTCGCTTTGGGAAGAAAGCGAGACGAGCGAGGCCGAGGTCAAGCGCGGTTTCCTCGCTGGGGAAACCGACGAGCGTCTTTTCGCACAACACCTCCAAAGCGCTTATGTGTAGTATATCACTTTTTCAGATTTTGTTCAGTAATGTATATTGCGCGCTCAATGAAAGGACGGTTAAAGGAGTCGTATTGCAACGCCCTATTTTTCAGCGTGTGGTCGGTCTTGCCTGTTTCAGTCGCGCGCGCGAAGAATTGGTGGGCGAAATACGCCGAGTAAAGCGGCGCGAAATGGAACATGAAGAAAAATACTGTAAATAGCGCCCCACCCAAAAACCCGTATATGCGGGTTTTTGGGTGGGGCGGAGGAAAACCAACGGGCGGCGGCGATGCAAGAAAAGCAAGCAGGAAAAAAAACATAAGCAGAGAAGAAAAGGTATCAAAAAGAAAGAAAATGGAGACAAGATATGAAACAAGCGCGCCGCGGAACGTCCACCGTTCCTTCGTATCCGAAATTTTTCCGATGCGGGAAAATACAACCCAAAGCAGATACAGATACGCGGCAAGCCCGAGAAGGCCGTAGCTGAAGGCGATTTCAAGAAACGCATTGTGCGGCTTATCGAATGTTTCCCCGGTATCGGGTACGGCATATCCTTTTGATTTGTAGTTCAGAAAAGTCCGCTCGAATTGGTTCGGGCCGTGGCCGAATAGCGGATGTGCAAGCGTTGCTTGCGCGGCGATGTTCCACGCGCGCAGGCGCGTTTCAATCGCGAGCGCGTTCGCTCCGCCAAACGGCGCCAGTTTTTCAAAATGCGGATTGGCAAAAAAAAGCGGAATAATCGTAAGCGCGATGCCAATCGCGGCAAAAGCATGAACGCTCGCAATGCGTACGCGGCAATACGGATACGCCGCGACGCATAGTCCAGCCGCAAGCCCCGCAAGCGCGGCAGAAACCTGCGTCAGCACAACAACGATCGCGGCAAGCATGGCGGCGATTGCATACCACGCGCGCGCCTCTTTTGAAGCCGCGCCGCGCATAAGGTATAAAGAAATAAACACATGAAAAAGAAGATAGGTCGCCAGATACGCCGGGTTGCCGAGCGTAGAGAATATCTCGCCATTGCTTGAAACGACAAACGGCAGTTCGAACCACTGCGCGAGGCCGTACAGCACAACAAAAACGCTTGCGCCGACGGACCAGCGCATCATATTCCGCCATTCGCGCTCTCCTTTTATGGCAGTCGCAAGCACAAAAAAGAATACTACAAAGTGCAAAAGGGTGAACAATCCGTCCATCCGCGCGCTGGAACCCCAGAGGCCTTCAAGAGGATGCGCGCCCAGCGCCATAGAGAGAGAAAACGCGATAGAAAGCAAGATGATTGGCTTCGCGATGTTTGACCACGGGATTGTTCGGAGTCGGACTCCGAACAGCAAAAGAAGAAGCATAAGTTCTGCGGCGATCTCAAACAGCACGGTTTTACCGAAGGTGTAGGGTTCAAACAAAGGCAAAAATACCGGCGGGAGGGCCGGTAGCAGAAGCGCGAAGTACACGAGTATCAGTATTACTTTATAATACAGCATCTCTGTTGTGCTATCATTATGGATGTCAGGATTGCAACCTTCCAAGTACCGATTTGAGGATGATCCTTGATATTTCTCCAGAGAAGGCGATGTAGCTGTTGGCAACAAGCTCCAAGGCGGTCTTTTGATCCCCACTGATGTCCGTCACCTGGCCGTTGTCGGCTATTTTCACCGACGGCGTTTTGCGGGCTATGGAGAGCGCCGCCGAAGGGCCCATAATCTCCATTTGCCTTTTCACGAGCTCCGAAATGATTTTTTTGTATTCGTCCATGCCTTACATGCTGAACGCTTTCTTTGCTTTCATAAGCGCCATGACGAGCGTGCCGATGGTGAGCAACTCAATAATCTCCCTGATGAATTCGATGTCTATGGCGTCGGTAAGTACCTGATAGTTCTGAAACGAACCCAGAATTTCAAACAGACCGAAAAACAGCGCGCTTACGGTGATCAGCTTCCATACCTTTTCCAACGCCCCGCCCTGTACTTTGTGCATGACGCCTACCGCGAAAAATATTGCGGCGATGCCCAGTACTGCATTTATCACTTCAATGATTTTTTCCGCGCTGTTTATGAAAGGTTCCATATGTTGATTATTTTTTGGTAATTAGTGTGTTTCGTAACCATGAGGTGTTAAAATACCCTTATGGTTACTGGTCAAAAGAACGTTTTCAACTGTGCGGCCAACTTTTTGAGGGGCAGAAAGTGCATATTCTGCGGTTCGTTCAAAGTATGCAGGACCGCGCGCGGCTATGTGCGATGCAGGAGCAAGCCCTGTGGAAAACAGAAATCGCTCCGGCAGCTGCGCAAAGAGATCGCCATCCTCACCGGCTTCTACCAGCAGCAACCGGCATATCG
>JACQDT010000008.1 GCA_016200965.1 Candidatus Azambacteria bacterium
AAGAAGCGGCAAACCAAAAGGGCGATCAAGGCCCAAAGCCGAGGGATCGAGACTACGGTACCCCAGCAAGACCTGAATACTAAAAAACCGCCCCTCAGGGGGCGGTTTTTTTAGTATCGCTTGCTTTCTAGGGAACAATATAGTATTATCATTTTGTCAATATGAACGTAATATCCCAATAGCTTGGAAACACCTCGCCATTAGAAAGTGGCCTAATATAAGCCCACAATGGAAGGTGTATGGCATATACCCAAAATCCGTATGTTCCCAAAGTGAGGAGAGACGCCGCCTATGCGGTGTTCCGCGGTGAGAGCGTGAGAAAGGTCGCGCGACGGTTCGGAGTGAGTCCGGGAACGATATCAAAATGGGTGAAGAAGGCGGAATCCTATGGGTTCAACCCCATTCCCACCCTGTCGTCGAGGCCTCGGCATCACCCGCGTGAGCTCCCAAGAGAAACAGTGCTCGCCATTGTCGCCCGCCGCATGGCGCACGGAAGGACGAGTGAGGTCATTCATGCAGAGCTCGCGCGGGACGGCGTTATCGTGTCACTCAACTCGGTCAGGCGCACCATCGATCGCGCAGGGCTGATGAAAAAGAGAAGTCCGTGGAAGCGGTACCATTCGCCGGTCGCGCGTCCTGCGGCTGAACATCCTGGCGATTTGGTGCAAATCGACACCATGCACCGGATGGTCTCTGAGAAGAAGCGGACCTATACGTTCGCCCTGATTGATACCTATTCCCGCTGGGCCTATGCGAAGACCTATGCGCGCATGAATGGCAGGACGACCTTGCGGTTCATCAGAGAGGCAGAGCGGCACGCTCCGTTCCGCTTCAGCATGCTCCAGAGTGACCATGGACCAGAGTTCTCTCGGTGGTTCGTGTCGAGGGTCTCGAAAAGTCATCGCTATAGCCGCATTGGGAAGCCCAACGACAACGCGCACATCGAACGCTTCAATCGGACGATACAGGAAGAGTGTCTCGACCACGCAACGAAGAACCCGGAGGCAATGAATCGCGCCCTCAAGAAATATCTGCCATACTATAACGGCGAGCGGCTACACCTCGGGATCGACCTGAAAGCCCCCGAGGAACTAGCTGTCAAGTGTTTCCAAGGTATTGGTTAGATTACGATAGCTTTGATGTTCTCTATTAGAGCCATTGCCTCACGAACATAGATATGCGTAGGACGCAATAATTCCGACCCTAAGTCGGCGCTGAGTTCATCGAAGCGATGCGAGAGACTATATTTGTGCTGGTCGAAGAATGAACGGCGCGCAAGTGACAATCCATTACTGTGAACACCATTACTTTCAACACCAATAAGAATGTCACCGTCTTGTATGTCCTGACCGACCAAAATCTTGTCCAACGGTACGTAGCCAATCGCCGTACCTGCTAAATCGAAGCCATGCACCATACCTTTCAACTGGGCAGTTTCACCCCCGGAGATGGAGATGCTTGCAATCTTTGCTCCCTTGCAGAGGCCAATAGAAATCGCATCAAGAATGTCGGCTCGGACCTCTTCAATTGCAATGTAATCGACCATTGAAATTGGGCGGGCACCCACGCAGATGATGTCATTTACGTTCATCGCGACGCAATCTATCCCGACGGTGTCGTATTTCCCGAGCATGTGGGCGATCATTGCCTTCGACCCGATGCCGTCGGTTGAGATAGCGACCCCTACGCCCCCAATGTCGATGACATTTGCGAAGCGCCCGATGGGCAGCTGGACAGCTCCCATTCCAGCACCTCTTGGCGGCCATGTTTGCTCGATGCGCTTTATCAGGCGCTGTAGACCAGCGTCCGCTTCGTCGGTATCGACGCCAGCGTCTCTGTAGTGGTCGTGGTGTGCGACCGCCTTCATATTCGAGCCAGTCATTGTCTTTTGCGCCGTTGCAGCTCCAGACCGCATCGTCCCCTCGCCCCGCTAGAGTTTAGTATATGGATCAAGCTGGTGGCAGGTGCGCCGGGACCGGGAAAAAGCAGCAAACACCCACAAGAGTCCAGCGTCTTTTGAACGCAGAAAAACGGACCGCCAAAA
>JACQDT010000009.1 GCA_016200965.1 Candidatus Azambacteria bacterium
CCGCCCCCATCCGCCAAAATCCAGCAGGCAAAAATTTTCCTCCCCTCCAACCCCTTCAATTTTTGCCTGCTGGCAGTCCCGCGAAGCGGGACTTGGGGTGGGAAGCGGCTCCGCCTGCGCGTCAGCGCAGAGCAAAGCCCGCAAAATTTCATTCCTTAATTGAAAAAAGATTTTGTGCGCGTCCCCGAAATAAAAAAGAGAAATTTTTGCGGGCTTTGATGGCGACGCGTTAGCGGCGCGGCGGAGCCGCTGGGTGGAGTGCCGCGCTCCGCGCGGCACTATTCAGCCATCGGATTTTGTCCGCGAGTAACCGAGCGGACAAAATTGGTGCGCGTGCCTGGATTCGAACCAGGAACCGCGGAGGTATACTGCGTGTAACTGGTTCGCTCGCTCAAAGCGAAAGCGAGCTTTCGTTTCTCACTCGCTGCCAGTTATAAGCTCCGTGCTCTGCTTCGCCCGCCTAAATTTTTTGATATTACACGGTGTGGGCGTGGATGGGATCGAACCATCGACCTAGCGCTTATAAGACGCTTGCTCTACCACTGAGCTACACGCCCCAAGCGGTCAAAAAATTTAGGCGGGCAAGTTGAGCTACACGCGCAAGCACGCAAACACGCGGATACGCGCTTACTGCTTCATCATCGCCGCGAACTCGTCTTTTTCAATCGTTTCTTTTTCTATGAGCCGCTTGGCTATTTCGTTCAGCTTCTGCCTGCGCTCCCTGATGACTTTCTGCGCCGCGCGATGCGCGTTGGTGATCAGGCGGCGCACCTCTTTGTCTATTTCCTGGGCGACCGCCTCCGAGTAATTGCGGTTCTCGTGAATTTCTCTGCCTAAAAATATCATCTCTTCTTTGCCGCCGAACGTCATCGGCCCGAGCTTGTCGGACATGCCGAAGCGCGTCACGATGCGCCGCGCGAGTTCCGTCGCCTTTTCAAGATCATTGGACGCACCGGTCGTAAGTTCGCGAAACACTATCTGCTCCGCGGTGAATCCGCCGAGCATGACGGCAAGATCGCTCAGAAATTCCGTGCGCGTGTGCAGATGCCTGTCCTCCAAGGGAAGCTTAAGCGTGTAGCCGCCCGCGCGTCCGCGCGAAATGATGGAAATTTTATGCACGGGGTCGGTGCTGGGAAGCGACGCGGCTACCAGCGCGTGCCCCGCTTCGTGATACGCCGTGATTTCTTTTTCCTTGACCGACAAAATATGGCTCTTGCGCTCGGGACCACGAAGCACTTTCTCAATGGACTCCAAAAGCTCCTGCTGGAACACAACGCTCTTGTTTCTCCGCGCCGCCAAAATAGCCGCCTCGTTCATGATATTGGCCAGATCCGCTCCGGAAAATCCCGGGGTGCGCTCCGCCACAAGCCGCAGATTCACATCTTTTGCAAACGGCTTGCCTTTTGCGTGAATGCGCAAAATGTGCTCGCGATCATTGATATCCGGCTCTTCAAGCAACACCCTCCGGTCAAATCTTCCCGGACGCAACAGCGCCGGATCTAAAATGTCGGGGCGGTTGGTCGCCGCCATCACGATGACCTGCGTTTCATGCTCAAAGCCGTCCATCTCCACTAAAATCTGATTGAGGGTCTGCTCGCGCTCATCATGCCCGCCGCCGAGTCCCGCGCCGCGGTGCCTGCCGATGGCGTCAAGCTCGTCGATGAATAAGATCGCGGGTGCGTTTTTCTTTGCGGTCGCGAAGGTATCTCTGACGCGCGACGCGCCGACTCCCACGAACATCTCCACGAATTCGGAACCGGAAATATGGAAAAACGGAACACCCGCTTCGCCCGCGACCGCGCGCGCAAGAAGGGTCTTGCCGGTTCCCGGCGGCCCCATCAAGAGCACCCCGCGCGGGATCTTCGCGCCGATATCAAGGAACTTTTTCGGATTGCGCAAAAAATCAACGATCTCGCGCAATTCTTCTTTCGCTTCTTTCAACCCCGCCACGTCGGCGAAAGTCACTTTCTCGGCGGGACCCGCCATCCGCGCCTTGCTTTTGATGAACGAGAATGCCTGCAATGATCCTTTTTGCGCCTGCCGGAACATGAACCAAATAAGCAAACCGACCAATAAAAACGGCAATACGAAAGGAAAGATTGTGCCGAACCAAAACAGCGCTCCGGACGGCTCTTTCACCGTGATGCGCACCGTTCTCAATTTTTCCGGATCCACGCCGTAATTTTTAAGCGAGTCGGTAAGCGACGCTTCGTTTTCTTTTTTCGCGATTTCCTTTTTGTCGCCCTCAACAAGCACCACATTCAGATTGTTTCCTTCCACTGCGACCTGGGCTACTTTCCCTTCGTTGATCTGCGTCGCAAGCTGAGAAAGTGCCACTTCTTCTATCTTTTCGGACGGCGTGCGGAAAAACGAGAACATCGCCGAAAGGAGAATAAAAGCCAACGCCGCATACAGTAAATTCTTGGTGAGTAATTTCATAATCCTTTTATTGTACAAGCGCATCCTATAATTATCAAGTACGGGCGGGATGCGAAAATAAACATCCGCTCCGCCCTCACGGACGGAACGGATACGACGCTCTTGCCACAAAATTATTTTGCCTCTGTGTCGGCTTTCTCTTCCTTTCCCTCCTTCGTCTTTTGGGCGTCCTTTGCGGGCTTTAGACTGACCGCGCCGAACCCAAGCGCCATTTTATGTTCCTGCTTTGAAACCGTTTGTATGTTAAAATCGTACGTCTTTCCTATGTCCAGATGTTTCTTCATCTCCGCATCGGAACCGAATTCGGAAATATGGCACAAGCCCTTGATATCGGCATCCACTTTCACGAACGCGCCGAACGGATTGAGCTTTGCCACCGTGCCGCGGATCACATCGCCTTTTTTGAATTTTTGGTCAACCTCGTCCCACGGATCTTTCTTAAGCGCTTTAAGAGAAAGCGAGATCTTGTCGCCATCCAAAGAAATGATCTTTGCCTGTACCTTGTCTCCCACCTTGCACATGTCCGCGGGATGCTCTATCAGCTGCCAGTCAAGCTCGGAGATATGGACCAGCCCTTCCAATTCGGAGATCTCAACTCCCTCCACTTTCTGCGGCATAAAACGCACGAACACGCCGAAATTCACCACGCCGGAGACCGCCCCTTCCACCACGTCGCCGACCTTATATTGCAAAAGCACTTTCTTCAAGTCGTTATCCTGGGCTTCCCGCTCGGAAACGATGAGCTTGTCTTCCTGCTGATTCACGTCGATGACCCGCACTTTAAATACCTGACCCACGAATTTCATCAGCTCCTGCAGGATTTTCTGCTTGTCGCCGCCTTCCACGCGCGGATAATGCTTTGTGGCAAGTTGAGACACCGGCATGAACGCCATCACGCCGTCCAGTTCCGCCATCAGCCCGCCTTTATTGACTTCTTTGATGACCACATCAACCGTTTCGCCGCTTGCGCGTTTGCGGATGAGCTCATCCCATGCGAGCGTATACCCCGCGTCTTTAAGGGACAACTCCACAAATCCCCTTTCGTTATCAAATTCCACTACCTTCGCCGAAACAGGGTCGCCCGCCTTCATCTGCTTGATGATCTCGGACGCCTCCTGAAATTCTCTGCCGTACACCATGCCCGTGCCGAATTGCCCCAGATCAACATACAGCACTGCGCCTTCTTTTTGCGCTACGGTGCCGGAAATAACCTCCCCTGCCTTGGGAAATTTGGCGAATCCGGTCTTTAGCGCCTCTTCCATGAGAAATTTCGCATGAGACGGCTGAGTTTGAATTCCTGTCGTTATGGTTTGCATAATGGTGTATAAAACAAACCGTAATGTAGCAGATTCCCGCGAAACACGCAAGCTATTGACTTTTTTATTGCGAAGTTGTATAGTGTGCAGACAAATTCCAGAGACGAAAAGACCTTGAAAACACAACAAAACCCTACACCAGAGAAGGAGAGAATTATGGCCCGGAGAGGAAGAGGAGAGGAAAAAAAGGAAGAAGGGAAAAAGCAACAAACGCTTTTGGAAGTCGCGATTGCCGCGCTCGCTGGCGAGAAAGGTGAAAAGCCGGAAGAAGCGGCAAAAAGTTTCCTGGACTTCTGGCAGCGGAAAGAGGGTGAATCCGTGGCCTCCGCACAGAATATCCTGAAAGCGATTGGAACCATTGTGGGGTACAGTATGTACCGCCACGTTGACCCGATACCGGACTCCAAGGTTGATAACGCAGCGGTGTTTGGGGCGGCGGCGGTACTTCTGGCGCTACTGGTCATTCCCCGCTCCAATGCCCTTGGCGGACGCTTTCCGCAGTTTGAAAGTGTCATGATCCAAGGCATTAAAGAGTTCACGCCCGAAGAAAAAGAGAAGATTTTGGAATTTATCCGGAATCTCTCTAACTGGCAAGAGAAGCGTCTCATCAATCTCCTGCGGGTCGTAAATCAGGAAGGGAAGACGATTTTTGACCCGAGCATCCTCAAGACGGAAGAGATGCGTAATCTCCTGAGAAAGTATATCGGTGATGAACCGGGTATCAGGAAAGACGTTGATAAAACCGCCGCTGAAGTAAAAAGGTTTTTTTCTGATCATTGGCCATCGGTCAAAAATGGGTATCACACAGCCGATCAAAAAACCGCCGGCGCTTTGCGGACTTTCCGAGGCTGGTTCAACTCAAAGGGGGTGAGACGATGATGACGCTCAATGAACTGTGGAGAATTATCCAGGACATCTGGGCAACCGGCAACCGATGGGCGCGATGGGCAATCTCCGTCATCGTCGGCTGGCCGATCGCATTGCTCGCGTATGCACTGCTGAACCCGAGCATTGGAGCCGCATCGCTCATGGCGCTCATTCCGGTCATCGCGCTGTTCATGCTGGTGATGACGCGCGTTGACCCGATGGTGCTTGCGGTGCTCAGCGCATTCAAGGCGGGCCGCACCGCGCTGAAAACAATCTCTACGGTTGTAGGGATTGAACTCGTGATCGGCGTGTACTGCACGCTGGTGCGAATCGGGAATGACCCTGAGCTGGCGATGTTGCTTATTTTATTCCTTGTCACCTACATTTTCCTGGCAATGGGAATAAAAGGCAATGGGCTTATCTGGTTTGCCAAATTCGTCTGCGTGATGGGCATGATCGCTCTCACTGCCGTATTTATTTTCGGCGGGAGAGAAAAAATAGGAGCGGAGAAAGCGAACCGCTACAGCGCGGCGACTATTTATCAGGAGGTTTTTCCTCCTCCTGATTTGCCCGGGTTCTGGCAGGACGGACTCTATGTCGCCCCGCAAAAAACCAAAGCGGTGGACGGCAAAAAGCCGAATATCATCAGCGCCACCAAAAGGGCCTGGGGAGAACAAATCGCGATCCAGTACAACTGCGATCAGGATCTGGTTCTCACCACGCTGAAAGGGAACGAAACGCTCACCATCACCCACGACACCACGAAGCTCCTGCTGAAGGATCAACGATGCTCCTACAGCATGACCGGCGATAACTTTCCGGTCTACGGCATCAGAAACGGGAAATCGCTTTCTCAGTACGAGAATCTGATGCCCTTCCCCGCACTCCCACCGCACGCAATCGTGTTCACAGTGGAAAAAGTGCGTAAAGAAGGAGTCAAAGAAATCCTTCTTACCAAGTACATAGAAAAAGAAGGAGGGAAAATAGAGCTGTATGATCCCCTGCCTTCGGGAGAAGAGGTGGAAGTGAACATCGCATATAACTATCCGTCCGATTTCAAAGGCCCTGCCTCGCAAATCGGGCGCGGGGAGTATGCCGCTCATTTCACAGGGATAAAATCAAACCTCGGCGAAAATCCGCCGGAAGAATGAAAAGCTCCCCTTTGTCCAAAACCGAAAAACGGTGGCGGGCAGAGGGGATTTTTCTTTTTATTACGGACCTTATATGTAAGAATTGGTCGCGTTGTTTACATTTTCTCCCCCGCCAGCGCTTCGTACGAAAAGACGCTCGTCGGTTTCCCCAGCGAGGAAACCGCGCTTGACCTCGGCCTCGCTCGTCCACCCCATCCTCCGTCGGTCAGGAAACCTTCGGAGCAGGCGAGCTGGGTGGTTTTGGTACAATCCGTCTGCCAAAA
>JACQDT010000005.1 GCA_016200965.1 Candidatus Azambacteria bacterium
AGCGCTTCCCCGGTAGTAGAGCACAGCTCACTACGGGGCAGGCACCCCATTGCGCAGTTCATGCTTACCTGCCCCGTAGCGAACCGCAGGTTCTGCTTCGGGGTCCGGCATGCGCACTTCGCGCGATATGCAAAGGCAAAAATGGAGCGGGGTGCTCAATGTTGTAGCTAAATTATTACGCTCAACATTGAGTATCGCTAATAATTTAGACAACATTGGCATGAGCAGAAGTTCCAAAAAAGGTCCTTATGTAGACGGGCGCTTGCTTGAGAAGGTCGCCAAAGCAAAACAAGGCGATGTGATAAAGACGTGGGCTCGCGCGTCGCAGATTTCTCCGGAAATGATCGGGCATACATTCGGCGTGCATAATGGCAAGACGCATGTTCCCGTGTTCGTCACCGAAGAAATGGTCGGCCATCGGCTCGGCGAGTTTTCGCTGACCCGCAAATTCGTGAAACACGGAGGAAAGATGCAGCGCGACATTGAAACGAAAGTAGGGGCGACGGAAAAACCTGAGGCGCCCGCGCCGGCTCCTAAAGCAAAATAAAGGGCTTTCTTCCCGATGAGAGTGTTTATTTCCTTCAAACATTCTCATCGGGATTAGAAAACCTTTACCCTGTACCAATTTTGCTCCCGACAATCACGCGCAGTGCGTATGCCGGACCCCGAAGCAGAACCTGCGGTTCGCTACGGGGCAGGTAGGCATGAACTGCGCAATGGGGCGCCTGCCCCGTAGTGAGCTGTGCTCTACTACCGGGGAAGCGCTGCGCCCTAAACGGATCGGAGCTATTCGCTCCTCGCGTTTCGCAGGGTAAGCGGTGGCAAAATTGGAGCGGGGTGCTCAATGTGAAAGTAATATTTACTTCGCATTGAGCTCGTAAATATTAATCACATTGGCATGCAAGTAAAAGCCACATTATCCAGCGTGCGGATATCGCCCAGAAAAGTGAGATTGGTGGCCAACGCCATTCGCGGTCTTGAAGTTCCCAAGGCGAAAATCCAGCTCCAATTCTTAGTGAAGAAATCCTCAGCTCCCATTTTGAAGTTGCTACATTCCGCCGAGGCGAACGCACGGCACAATTTCAAGCTCAACCCCGACGAGATGTACGTGTCCGAGATTTTTGTGAATGAAGGGCAAAGTTTCAGGCGCGGCGTATCGCAGTCACGGGGGAGAGTGCATCAAATTCGCAAGCGCACGTCGCATATTCACTTGACGTTGTCGGAAAAAAAGGATAGGAATCCTAAGAGCGGGGTCGCAGACAAGGTCGTTGCCGAAAAGAAAAAGAAAGCGGACAGCGATGTTCATAAGGAAAAGAAAGAAAGCGCCAAACAAGTTGTCGCGCCGTCTAAAACGAAAAAGCGGTTGGTCGGCATTTCACGAAGAGCATTTCATGCGCACGAATAACATACATATATGGGAAGAAAAGTAAATCCGTTTGGATTCCGGCTGGGAGTGATAGAGGGCTGGAAATCCAGATGGTTCCAAAAAAAGAAATACAGCAGCTTTTTAAAGGAGGATTACGCCCTTCGTGAATTCGTGACGGAAAAATTCCGCAAGCTCGGGCTTGAAAAGGTGGAAATAGAGCGCGCGGCGAATCAGATCACTGTGTTCATTTTTACTTCTCGCCCGGGGCTTATCATCGGCAAAGGCGGCGGCGGGATTGAAGCGCTCAAAAAAGAATTGGAGAAAAAACATCGCACGATTTCCGCGGACGGCAAAGTGAAAACGGAGATCCGGCTTCAGGTGGAGGAGGTTTCAAAGCCGGAAAGTCACGCGCACCTTGTTGCCGAGCAGATCGCCGAACAGCTGGAGAAGCGCATTCTTTTCCGGAGGCTGTTGAAGCAGTCGATGGAAAAGATTTTGCAGAATAAAGAAGTCAAAGGCGGGAAAATAAGGGTTTCAGGGCGGCTTGACGGCGGGGAGATCGCGCGGACCGAATGGCTCGGCAAGGGACGCATGCCGCTTGCTACTCTGCGCGCGCACATTGATTACGGCACCGCGAACGCGTATTGCACGTACGGCGTGGTGGGTGTCAAGGTGTGGATATACAAAGGAGAGATATTTGAAAAAGATAAGAAAACGGAAGATAAAAAATAGCGGCCATGCTGTTACCCAAGAAAGTAAAACATAGAAAATGGCACAAGGGCAGAAGGAGATTCGTCGGCATCGAAACCAGAGGCGCCGAGTGCGCCTTCGGCGATTTCGGTTTGAAAGCGACGGGAAGGGCATGGATCACGTCGCGCCAGATAGAGGCGGCGCGGCGCGCTATGACCCGCTATGTCCAGAAATCGGGAAAAATATGGATTCGGATCTTTCCGGACAAGCCGGTGACAAAAAAGGGTCAGGAAGTGCCCATGGGAGGAGGGAAGGGTTCAGTTGATCATTATGTCGCCGCGGTCAAACCGGGGAGGATTCTTTTTGAGATAGACGGCATTGAAGAGAGCATCGCCAAGGAGGCGATGCGTCTTGCGGCATTTAAGCTCCCGGTGCCTACTACATTCGTGAAGCGCAGAGAATGATTTTATTTATATGCCCAGTAATACAACTTCCCGCGTGTTCTTCTCTTGCGACGTTGCTGAGAATTCCGAGAATAGTAATCAGCACACACGTTACATTGGTTATCTGAAGCGTCACAGAGAAGGACACATCAATGCCAAACGCCTTAGAGAACATATGCATATCACTCACGGTTTAAATTTTAACGTACACATACAAGAGTCCACGCGTCGGAAGGCGTTTGGCTCGGAAAGTTGATATACTGGGTATGCAAATGACCACCACACAATTAAGAGCGAAGTCGGCGGACGAACTGAAGCTGGAACTCGTCAGCTGCATTCAGGAGCTGGGGAAGCTTCGCTATGACGCCTCATTCAACAAGCTTAAAAACGTGAAAGCGCTCGCCCAGGCGCGCAGGCAAAAAGCGCGCATCCTCACTTTACTTCGTGAGAAACAGGTGGTATGATTTTCCTTTACTGTGTATGATCGAAACACACATACAACACAGGACGCTCACGGGAGAAGTGGTATCGGACAAAATGACCAAAACGGTCGTGGTGTCCGTCGTGCGCGTGAAAAGGCATCCGATATACAAGAAATCCTATAAAATCACGAAGCGCTATAAGGCGCACGATGAAAAAGGCGAGTATAAAGTCGGTGACAAGGTAATCATTGAAGAGACGCGACCCATAAGCAAAGATAAGCGGTGGAAAGTGATAGCGAGGGCGTAACGTCGCATGATATTATGATCCAACTCCGTTCAATGCTGAAGGTGGCCGATAACAGCGGCGCAAAGCTGATCCAGTGCATCCATGTGATGGGCGGTTCGCGGCGCCGTTATGGCCGCATAGGCGACATCATCGTCGCGGCGGTGAAGGTCGCCGAGCCGAGAAAGG
>JACQDT010000011.1 GCA_016200965.1 Candidatus Azambacteria bacterium
TATCATTGAGCAAAGGCATAATTTTGTTGCTCATATAAACAAAGAACATATCGAAAATAATTTTCCGATTACATCAAAAATTTGCAATTCAAATCTAAAAGATTCGTTATTGAATTTGCAGAATTTACTAAAAGGTTAGCCGCCGAATTTCCGAAAACCCCCAATCCGAAACCCGCCCGCATTCCTCCCCAGACCCCTCCTGCGGGCGGGAAATCAGCCGAGGCAGGGCGAATCCATATCCCCAGTCAAATGTTTCGCCCTGCCGAGTCCGCATTAGTTTTCAGGGTTCTCCGCAAAATGGGTTCTGACTTTTTCAAACAAACACCACAAAAACAAGGAGCGTAACGACTATGTTTTTGTAGGATGCCGCAGTTTTCCGCGGCGCCACCAAATTTGATTACGCTTGGGAGAAAATTATGAAAAACAAGGATTTTTTCTATCTTCAATACAATAAAATCAACTGGAAAAATCAGGAAAAGACAAAAATAAATTCGTTCATCAACGATTACATTATTCAAAATGTAATTTCTAACCACAAAGGCGATAGCATTTCCATTTTTGATATCGGTTTTGGCATCGGCTTTTTCTTCAAAATGCTATTTCCCGCTTTAGAGGGAAAATACCAAAAAATTCTTATCGAGGGGTGCGAACCATCGCGAGTAAACTACGACTATTTTTTGAAGAAAAAACCGAAAGAACTCCCTGCTGGTATAACTATCAATACCCACAAAAAAACTTTTCAGGATACCAAAACTGATATTAAGTTTGATTTTGTTACGGCAATATACGTTTTTCCTCATTTTCTTTCCGAGGATTTAGAAAGCGTTGTGAAAAAAATTCACTCATTGTTGAAAGACGGCGGAATATTTATTTTGGTTTTGGCCGAGGATAAATATCTTGAAAATAAATTAAAGACGGAACAGGACTTATTTATTGAAAAAGGAAAATTTGGAAGATAACGGATTTATCTGCACGCTATTTGTTTTTGAAAAAATATAAATTATGAACGGACCCAAAACCATTTTTCTGTCTTATAGATTTACTGGTGAAAATATAAATGAACTAACCGAAACGCTCGGAAGAATTTTGTCTGCTTTGCGATCTGTTGGACATACGGTTTATTGCTCGATAGAGGACGAAAAATGGTTTAGGGAAAATCATAGAATAAACAAGGAAATTCTAAAACATGCTTTGGAGCAGCTCGACAAAAGCGATGTCATTCTAGCTTTTGTAAAATCTGACCAAAAAAGTGAAGGCATGTTATTGGAAATTGGCTATATGATGGCAAGAGGTAAATCATTCTCGCTTGCGTTGAAACAAGAGATAAAAACAACTTTTTTGGCAGAGTTAGCCGAGCCGCTCGTTGAATTTGATTCGGTAGGTGATTTGTGCAATAAATTGAAGAAGGCTCATTTTTAGTGACACCAAAAAATCTAATACTACAATTTTTTCTTTGAACGGACGCTGATAAAATGCTCCAGAACGAAAAAGAGGATAAGCGCCGCAAGCAGAGCTATCTCCGCAAAGCGGAGATAGTGTTTCAAAAGGAGAAACGACTCTCCAAAGGCGTAGCCGATAGCCACAATGATGACAAACCATAAGATAGTGGCGGGAAAAGCGGCAAGCATGTAGTCCCGAATCGTTATGCCGAGCATGCCCGCGCGCATTAAAAGGGCGTGATGAATCCCGTAGGTGAATTTAGAAATAAAAATGGTGTGAAATAAGCGCTTGATCAGATGCCCGTCAAACGGCTTGGCGAGCCGATTGACAAAACGGGCGACCAGCGAAGAAGGGGCGGCATTTGTAAATCGCACGCCCAGATAATACCATATGATGTCCCCTGCCAACGCGCCTGAAAGCGTCCAAAAGAGCATATCCCCCGGATCAAAAAATCCCTGCTGGGTCAGAAACGCCGCGGTGAAAAGCGTCGCGTCGCCTTCCACCATCATGCCCGCGCCCAATAGCGCATAGCCAAGCGGTTTCCACAACACAAGATAATGGAGTAAAAGCGATTCCATAAATGTTATTGTTTCAACGTCTCGTACAACTCGTCTTCAAGCCGCCAGAACGGCTCGGAACGCTGGTGCCTCGGACGCGGCAAGGAGTTGGTGAATGTTTTCTTTATTTTTCCCGGGCGCTGCGTAAGCACCGCGATGCGGTCGGCAAGCTCAATGGCTTCAGTGATGATATGCGTCACCATCACAACGGTCGGCCTGCGTTTCTGCCAAATGTCCAAAAGCTCTTTGCGCAACTGGACGGCGGTGAACGAATCAAGCTCGGAAAACGGCTCGTCCATGAAAATCACGCGTGGGTCGGTCACGAGCGCCCGCGCGATGCCTACCCGCTGGCGCATGCCGCCGGACAACTCCCGCGGATACGCGTGCGCGGATTTCTCAAGCCCCAGCAATTTCAACTCGTTTTTTACTTTCTCGACGCGGGCTTCGGCAGAAACATTGCGGGCGATAAGCGCGAGTTCCACGTTTTCGAACACGGTCAGCCATGGGAACAGCGCGAACTGCTGAAACACGAAGCTGATGCGCGATAACGACGCCTCTTCGCCAAACGCCACCGAACCCTCATATGACACATCAAGGCCGCTCATGATACGGAGCAATGTTGATTTCCCGCAGCCGGACGGCCCCAGCAACACAAAAAATTCTCCCGGCATAATATCAATGTGTATATGCTCAAGCGCAAGTCCGCGGTTGTGCGGTCCATTCGCTCTTTCTGTGTATGCCTTGCTCACCTGTTGTAGTGAAATAGCAGGATTCATAAAAAATAGATTATTCTTCCATGCGCGCATGGCTTTTATCCAACAAAGGAATCCATACGGCCTTATTGATCGCAAAAATAAGAATGAGAAACCCGAGCACTCCGAACGACGTCACAGCCGGATCGTGCGAATACGACTGGAAAAAATTTCCCATGCCGGTACGCATGCCCACGATAATTTCCGTCGCCACCAACGCCTCCCATCCGTCCCCCAGCCCGATGATGGAGCCGGTAATAAATCCTGGCACGCTTACCGGAAACAAAAAACGGGCGATATACTGAAATCCCGAAAGCCCCAATATCTGCGCCGCCTCGTTCCAGTCGTGTTTCACCAGCTTCATGGAGCTGATGATGGAAAAAAAGACGGGCCACACGATGGCAAGCACCAAAAAGAAAATGACGGTAAAGTTTGATGCGCCCCAAAAAAACACCGCAAACGGCATCACCGCAAACACCGGCAAGCTCTGCAATACGTCAAAAATCGGCAGCGCGATCACTGCCCGCCTCCCTCGATAAAACGATACCGCGAGCACCCATCCGGCTGTAGCGGCGATCACATACGCCACCGCAAGTCGCGAGAAAGAAATCAACACATCAAAAAAAAGCCGATGGGAAGGAATTTGAAACGCCTGCGAAAACAATAATAAAAAAACGAACGGCACCATAATAATGCCAACGGTAAAAAACAGATGCCGCCTCGTTTCGTAAATGTTCAGCCGATGTCCTTTTGTCATGACGCGATATATTATAACACAGACCTGCGCGCGCCGTCATACGACGACTGCTCCGCTCTCTGGGTTTGCGGGTTGCCGTCATACGACGACTGCTCCGCTCTCTGGGTTTGCGGGTTGCCGTCATACGACGACTGCTCCCTGTTTGTCCAAGAGCAAAGCGATTGGTTACAAACAGCAGTCCAGCGAGGTCTGCCGAGTCGTGGCTCCGCTCTTTGGGTTCGCGGGTTGCTTGTATATTGGAGAAAAATCAGTTACGATGGAACATCGGCTGTGTGCGCCGCATGCGCGCGCCGCCTGTATCCCGCCGAGCGCGGAAGGGTGGCTGAGCGGTTGAAAGCGCGGCTCTCGAAAAGCCGTAGGGGAGCAATCCTCTCGCGAGTTCAAATCTCGCCCCTTCCACGCTCGGCAGGATGGCGAGTATAACTGAAAAAGATATGGAACTTTCTCCACAATATTTTATCGTTGGTATCGCCGCCTTAGGCGCGCTTGTCGTTGCTCTTTTTATACATATGCTTCTTCTGCGGAAACGGCTGAGCGCGATTTTCAAAGGAAAATCAGGGAACAATCTGGATAACGTATTGCGAAATCACCTCAAGCGCACCGAGCGGCTTGAGGGAGAAGCGAAGCGCCACATGGAGGAAACGGAACGCATAAAAAAGGATGTTATGCGCGCATTCCAAAAAATGGAAATACTGCGTTTCAACTCATTTGAGGAATCGGGCGCCCAGCAAAGCTTTTCGCTCGCCCTCTTGGACGGCAACCGCAACGGATTCGTGCTCACTAACCTCCAATTGCGCGATGCGGTGCGCTTATACGCGAAACAAATCGAGGGCGGCATATCACGTCATAAACTTTCCGATGAAGAAGAAGCGGTCTTAAAAAAGGCATTGCAACAATGAATAATGCGCCCGCATCATCAAGCGCCACAACCACTCGCCCGCCGGTAGTCGCCGTGCTTGGCCATATTGACCATGGGAAAACGACTCTCCTTGATTGTATCCGCAAAAGCGCGGTCGCGGCAAAAGAATCGGGGGGCATCACACAACATGTCGGCGCGTACGAGATTGCCCACGCGCTTCCCGACGGAACCTCGAAAAAAATCACGTTTCTGGACACCCCGGGACACGAGGCATTCTCAAAAATGCGCGCGCGGGGCACGAAAGCGGCGGACATCGCGGTGCTTGTGGTCGCGGCAGACGAAGGCGTCAAGCCGCAGACGCTGGAAGCGCTGGAGCATATCGCGGCGTCGGGCGCCACGCTTGTGGTCGCCATCAATAAAATAGACAAGCCCGACGCGCGCCCTGAAAAAATAAAGCAGCAGCTTGCCGAAAAAGGAATCTTGCTTGAGGGTTGGGGCGGCACCGTGCCCAATCAGGAACTTTCGGCAAAAACAGGAAAGGGAGTGCCTGAGCTTCTTTCTCTTCTTCTTTTGGTCGCGGAAGTCGCCGAACTCAAAGCAGATCCTTCGCTGCAAGCCCAGGGAATAGTAATCGAGGCGCGCAAAAACGCGCAGACAGGCAACAGCGCGACACTCATTATTTTAAACGGCACCCTTCATCAGGGAGAGTATATTGTGGCGGGAGACGCAATCGCAAAAACGCGTAGCATCACCACCTCGGATCAAAAAACGGTCCCTTCGGCGACATGCTCCTCTCCGGTGGTCATTATCGGATTTGAAACGACTCCCGTGATAGGCGAACGATTTTATGCGGTGAAAGATAAAAAATCGGCGCTTGCGCTTATCGAAACAGCTCAGTCCAAAAAAGAAACAGCCGCTCCATCCGGCGCCCCGGCAGAAAGCGAAGAGAATAAAAAACTCACCTTGAACGTGGTGCTGAAAGCGGACACCACGGGCACGAAAGAAGCGCTCGAGAAAATAGTGAATGACATGGTATTTTCCGCAGTGGCCGCGCGCGTCGTGAAAAGCGGCATCGGCGAAGTGAGCGAAAATGATGTCGCGTTCGCCCAATCCGCGCGCACGATCATCGTGGCATTTAAAGTAAAAGTGACCGCATCGGCGGCAAAGGCGGCTCAGGCGCATGCGGTGCCCGTACTCTTTGGGGAAACCGTGTATGAGCTCGCCGATGCGATACAGCAAAAGCTGCGCGAACTCATCCCGCCCGAAATCACCCGCAATGACCTGGGCAAGCTGACCGTGCTGGCCACATTCAAAATGGACAGAATAAAAATGGTCGTGGGAGGAAAAGTAAACGATGGAAAAATGAAAAAAGGAGTGAAGGTGGATATAAAAAGAAAAGGCGCGCTCGTCTTTTCAGGAAAAATATCCCAGCTTCAGCACAATAAAGCGGCTGTCACGGAAGTGGAGCTTGGAAGAGAATGCGGCATGATGATCGTGCCTGTCGCCCCCCAAGACGCCTTTATCGAGGTTGGAGATGAGCTTGTCGCATACGAGGAGGAGATGAAGCAAAAAGCACTGGAATAATATGGAACGCGAACGGGACATACACAGATTGGATAAAATAAATCGGCTTCTTAAAGAAGAGGTGGGAAAGATCATTTTAAAAGAGCTTGATCTGGACAGAAACGCGCTCGTCACCATCACGCAAGTGAAAACATCCTCCGATCTCGCCCATGCGACCATCTTTTTTTCCACACTCGCCAAAACACAGGAAAAAGAAACGCTCGCGGCGCTTGAAAAAGGCGTATACGAGATCCAGCATATATTAAATCGCAAACTGCGCATGCGGCCTGTTCCCAAAATCAGATTTGCCCCCGATGCCTCAGTTGATGTGGAACACCGCCTATACGACATATTATCCAACCCACATGACGACAGCAAAGAAATACGCGCATGAATTCAAGGGCCTTGCAGAGGCGCTTGGCAGAGCAAACCACATTCTTCTGGCCACGCATGAAAGCCCCGACGAAGACGGTCTGGGAGCCATGCTCGCCTTTGCAAATTATCTTGATGCTATAGGAAAAAAATATACGGCGTACGTCATCGGCACTCCTCCTTCACGGCTTTCTTTCCTCCCGCGATTCGACCGTCTCTCATCAGTATCGCCTGCACAAGCTGATGCGCTTGTTGCGTTTGACTATGGCAACTTCGCGCGACTGAAACTTGATGCCATCGGCGCAAAGCCCTCTTTCATCGCCACGCTGGACCATCATCCCCAAGACACGCAAAAGGGCGACGTGAATATCACCGATACCGCCTTCTCTTCCACCTGCGAGATCGCGTATCATTTCTTCAAGACGAACGGCATCACCATCACCAAAGATGCCGCTACCTGCATATACACCGGCATGGTAGCTGACACCGGCGGCTTCATTCACAGCAATACCTCTTCGGAAGTATTTCGCATCGCCGCGGAATTAAAGGAGCTCGGCGCCGATACCGAACTCATCGCCAAGCGCGTGCTCGGGTTCGCCTCGGTCGGAGCCGCCGCCGCAATCGGCCTCGCATTCTCCCGTCTCACGGTGGACAAAGACACGCACATCATGTACACTTGGCTGTCGTCGCGGGATCTTGAAGAAAAACACACGGAATTCGACGATATCGGCATGCTGGTCAGCATGATGAACCACATTCGCGCAACCAATGAAAGAGTACGGTGCGTCGCGCTGTTTAAAGATAAAAACGATGGTATGATATCGGTGAGCTTCCGTTCCGACAGCGAAAAAAGATTTGACGCGGGGAAACTCGTGGGGGCGCTGGGCGGAGGAGGACATCAATACGCCGCCGCGACGAAAATGAAAGGAACACTCAAAGAAGCGATTGCAAAGGTGCTTCAGGAAGCGAAAAGAAAAAATTATACGGCCACGTGGTGAAGTAGCTAACACGGCGGTCTGCAAAACCGCTATACATGGGTGCAATTCCCATCGTGGCCTCAAGTTGCTTGTCGGGGTGGCGAAATTGGCAAACGCACAGCACTTAAGATGCTGCGCCGCAAGGCTTGCGGGTTCAAGTCCCGCCCCCGACACTAGATAGGAATAATAAAAAACAAAAAGCTCCGCATGTGCGGAGCTTTTTGTTATATCTTGTTTAGTATCTTAATTTCAGAAGCCGCGTGTACGAGGGGTTGAAAATCTTATTGAATTCGGCAACCAGCTTCGCGGAGTTCTCTTCCCGCTTTGAACACGTCACGATGTCCACATGAATATATCCTTTCTCCGGCCAGGTGTGTATCGCAATGTGGCTTTCCTCCAATACGAACACAATGGACTTGCCATAGGGAGTAAACTGGTGATCCAATTTCTGGACAATACTTAAGTTGAGCTTCTTGCAAAACCCTTCCAGCTTGTCTATCACCTGCGCATGCTCTAAATTTTCCGGCGTAATACCTCCCCCCTCAATCACCGCGTGATGAAGCGTGGGAGTATCTTCGTGCCACTCACAATGGACTTTTTTCTCAAAATTGAGATCAAAGACCTGTGTGTCATTTTTTCCCATCTCTTCACAGGAAAATGTTCAAGAAACTTTTCCTTTACTCTATTGTAGAAATACTACACGGAACGTCAAGTGTGGATAACTTTTTTTCGCATGGTAAAGAGCAAAACATACACAACAAGCACTCCCCCGCCAAGCGCAATGAGATATTTCCACGACATACCACCCATGTACGCCCACACGAATGCAAGCGGAGTGATGCCGATAATCGTCGCGGCCATATACGGCTCCGCCTTTATGTTCGTGAACAAACCGAGCGCGTAACTCAGCGCGTCAACCGGCACGATCATGCGCAAAAGCACGATGTGCCAAAAAAGGTGTGTGTTGGGAATCCGCGCTTCAAGCCGCTCAATGTGCGCAAGCGACACGAATTTTTTCACCAGCTCCTTTCCCCACACGCGCGCAATCGCAAACGCAATCCACGCTCCTATGCTCCACCCGACGATGCTCGCCGCAGCCGCCCAGAACCAGCCGTACAACAATGACACAAGCGGCAAAAACGGCAACGACGAGAGAGGCGCGACAACCGTCGCGAGAATGCATAGCGCGATATATACCGCTAAGCCCCCGCGCTCATGGTGATATATGAGCGACTTGAGATATATCTCATTATCGTTGACCGAATATGAAACAAGAATAAAAAACGCAATGAGAAATGCGATCCCTGACAGATACGAGCGGGATTCATTCGTTGTCATGCTGACATCATAACATATAGGGGGCCGGCTTCTTCGGTTAGGGCGCGCATTAGTCCGCGCGCGCCACAATCTCCATCCGCGCGCGCTGGATGCCAAATGCCCTTGCATCCGCCCTTTTTTCCATCCATACGTCAACCCGGTCGCCAAAACGCCTGTGCATCCTGTCCTCAACGATAAACATTTTATTGCCGAATAGATCGGGAAAACGCACCGTGGTCCCAAAGGGAAGAAAGTTCGCCGCCACCGCCCCGTCGTGCACTCGCTTGCCGTTCGCCATGGTAAAAGGCGAATCATCGGTCTGGTCGGGCGTACTTGAATACGCAGTCGTCGTAACTTCGAAAGCCACGGCAAATTTGGGCCTTATGTCATCCTGAACCGGTTCGCCGCTATATAAGACGGCATCGGTACTCCCTTGATGAGGCGCATATATGCCGGTAGTTGTCGCATAATCTCCCGCCGGCGCACCCTCAACAGGAAGTGCGGCAAAAAACGGCATAAGTACCCCTAAAATGGTGAAAACGCTGGTAATACCCATATATTTGCAAATAAAAAGTCCCGACCATATCGGGATTTTTAACAGCGCAAATATTAGCACGGTTGAAATAAAATGTCAATATCACTCATGCGATTTACCCCTTGAAATGAAAAACGACGCCTCAGTTTCGAGGCGCCGTTTTTCCGTTATTATGCGCGGGATTTGTGAACTCCGGTCGTGGTGATTGTGAAGATAAACCCGTTATAAAGAACTTGATTGTGCGCCAATCGTAACGGGCGCTCGTACTGATCCAAAAGCAAACGGGAAAAGGCCTTTCTTTCCCTCCGCGCCTTCTTGCTCTTTTTTGACATATACACGACCTCCTTGTGAATGGAAAGAACGTGAAAATACGGTGCATCTTCTCCTTTCTATTTTCAATCATACCAAAAAACCCTTGCATATGACAAGGGTTTTTTGGATAAGAAAATTTGAGCGGGTAGGGGGGATCGAACCCCCGTATCTTGCTTGGCAAGCAAACGCACTACCATTGTGCTATACCCGCATTTGTTTGATTTCTTTTCTTGTCAAATCCAGCCACTCCAGTATTATTTCTTTTTGTGCGCGACTCGTGGCAGTCACCGTGCATATTCCGTATGATAGTCGTTTTGTCGGATGACGCCATTTAATATACTGACTTTTCATAAATGTATCAACAGGGATACCCACTGACTGCGCCCAAAACTTCTTGCAATCCGCATCATTAAGATCGGGGTATAAAATCAAGTATGCCCTTACTCTTATAAAAATATCCGGCAGATACTCCCGCAGAAAAACACGGAACAGTTTCAGCATAAACGGATCTGTATTCGTAACGCGTATAACGCCGTTTTTGATATTATTATCCCCCTCTCCCCAGTAAATCATCAAGCCGGCCATAAAGAGCTCGTCCTTCCGTAGCCGCGGAAAACTTTCTTGCGCCACTCGTCTATGCTCTGCATATATCACTGCTCTTTTCCTGCGTGCCGCGTGACTGATCGCCATCATTCGCTTGCGCGCATTCTCACGCGCGATCTCTACAAGCCGCTCTTTCACCACCTGTGACCACTTTTGGTTTTTAAACCACCCCGTCAAAGTGCTCTTTGCGACGCCCAACATTTCCTGAATCTCATTGGTTCAATAACAACAAACGGTGCCGGACCCCAGAATCGAACTGGGCACGCCTGCCTCTTCAGGGCAGCGCTCTACCAATGAGCTAGTCCGGCGATAGTATCTATTGTAAACAAAAATTGCTCCAAAGAGCAATGGTACGCGACAGAAAATGACTCACAATTCTCTTTGCCGATCCGCCTGATTGTGGTGCGTTTGTTTGACGAAATCCGAACCTATTTTGAGCGGAACTGACGGCGCGCTTCGCGCGCCAAACTGAACGCTCGGGCGGGCCCCATAGCAAAGCCTTCGGCTTGCTACGGGGCAAGCAAAAAGCAAGAATTTTTGTTTACCCCGTAGGGAAACGAAGTTTCTCCTTCGGGGCCCGCCCTCGCCTGCCCCGTAGTGAACGCGAAGCGTTCTACTACTGGGGCTTTCCGCCGCCGCCGAATTTCGTGCCAGTGAAACTGGCGCGCCGGCTTTATTCTAATTTTTTAATTTTCCAATTTCCACCTCTATCAGATTTCCACGAAATCCATGTTTGATAAAAATATTTTTCAAAATGTCCATCCTGACGAAAGGGCGCATATTCGTCAACATAATCTTCAATTTCTTTATCTTGCAATAATGGACTCTGTAAATTAAGCACTAAAATAATTTTGGTAATTAGTGGGAAACGTAACCAAAATAGGTTGCGAGGAATAATTTGAACAAATTATCTTTCCGGTGATTGAATCGATACTCCACCTCTTTAAGATACATCGGAAAGTGATATTTGGA